>CANETR010000453.1 GCA_947441325.1 Saprospiraceae bacterium | reverse complement strand
GATAATAGAACAAATTGACTGCTTTTTTCGCTCTACCGAAAAAATTTGATAATTTTACGGCGTAGATTCTTATTAACAGAAAATAAAGCGCTCCCGAATCTTTATGAATTTTATACTAAACTATATACCTTGGTCACCCAATCCTGTTCTCTTCAGTTTTGGGAGTTTTGAAATACGTTATTATTCCCTGTTTTTTGCACTAGGATTTATCCTGGGCTATACCATCATACATCGCCTTGTTGTAAAAGAAGGTGAAAATCCAAAGCTATTGGATAGTTTTCTTATTTATGTGGTGCTTGGAACTATTGTTGGTGCGCGATTGGGACATTGTTTTTTTTACGATTGGGAATATTTTTCGAAAAATCCGCTCGAAATTTTTCTGCCAGTTCGTTTTGAGCCAAAATTTGAATTTACCGGTTTCCGCGGATTGGCGAGTCATGGCGGGGCAGTAGGTATTATTATAGCCTTGATTTTATTAGCCTATAATCAGAAAAAATCAATTTACTGGTATCTCGACAAGCTGGCGGTTGTAGTTCCTCTTGCAGCAATGTCTATCCGTTTGGGTAATCTCATGAATTCAGAAATTGTGGGTGATCCTACAAATTTACCCTGGGCTTTTCAGTTTAAACTGATGGACGAGAGCGAAGGCGACCCTTTAGCACCGAGACATCCAACGCAGCTTTATGAAGCATTATCTTATTTAGCTATCTTTGCTTTCATGTTCTGGTATTATGGCAAGAAACATGGAAAAGTATTGCACGGACATCTTTTTGGTGTTTTTCTGATTCTAATGTTCACTTTCCGTTTTATTTTGGAATACACCAAAATCAATGAAGGAATTGATGAAGACGCTATTCTGAACATGGGTCAAATATTGAGCATACCTTTCGTATTGGCCGGTATTGCGATTGCTTATGTAAGGCACAAAGCTGTTAAGACAACGGAGATTACTAAGTAGAGACGTATAGATAGTTTTAAAACTATAAGCTGCAAAATCTGTATAGGTTTTGTAGCTTTTTTTAATTTTGGGGATTAGGTTTAAAGCTTTTTGTCTTTTATATGAGATAAAAAACCATTAAAATATCTTGTATGAGAGATAAAAAATTAAATAATTATCTTTTTTGTAATATAAAAATGCTTAAATTTGTCTTATAAAAGAGATGAAATGAAAGATATTTTCAAAAAAATCATAATTAGCCAACAAGAGTGGTTGTCTAGGCTAGAAATTATACCAAGAAATATTGAGCTTGAGCAGCATGCCAATTATATCTTTACTGGATTGAGAAGGGCTGGAAAGTCTTATGTCCTATATCAGGTAATTCAAGAACTTTGCAAAGACAAAAATTACGAGCAGATTATATTTATTAATTTTGAAGATGAACGATTGTCAGAAATTGATAGTAACGATTTGCAAATGATTTTAGATGCGTATTATGAATTGTATGACAAAAAACCTATACTGTTTTTTGATGAGATACAGAATGTGCCTCAATGGCAAAAATTTGTAAGGCGACTGGCCGACCAGGGCTTTCAGCTATATATCAGTGGCAGTAATGCCAACATGCTTAGTTCTGAAATAGCAAGTACTCTAGGAGGACGATTTATTAATAAAGAAATTCTGCCACTCTCATTTGCAGAGTTTTTGCAGTTTCAGAAGATCCCTTTTTCTGCTAAATCGAAATATACAGAGGAGCGTTTTGCTATAAAAAAGGCCTATAGCGGCTATTTGCATTTTGGTGGATTTCCTGAACTTTTACGCTTTGAAAATAAAAGAGATTACTTATCGAGTGTATATCAGAAGCTATTTTTCGGAGATTTAATAGCGAGGTACAGCATTTCCAACGTAAATGTATTAAGGCTGCTCGTTAAAAAAATGGCAGAAAGCGTAAACAATGAAACATCTGTAAGTAGAATAAAAAATCTGATAAAGTCAACAGGTGTTGCAATTGGCAGCAATACGCTTTTCGATTATCTGGGTTATTTAGAAAATTCCTATCTAATTGCGTCCCTAAGCAATTATCACAGTAAATTTACTGAAAGAGAAAGCAGTAAAAAGTATTATTTTTTGGATACAGGAATTCTTGGGCTTTTTTTGATGGATCAGGACACTAAACTACTCGAAAATCAAGTGTATATAGAACTTCGTCGTAGAGGCCTCAGTCCTTATTTTCTAAAAAGAAATACTGAGGTTGATTTTTATGTGCCCGAAGAAAATCTGCTGGTTCAGGTCTCTTATAGCCTAGATAACCCTGAAACATATAAAAGAGAAATCAAGGCGCTGACAGAGGCAATGAAGGAATTTAAACTGAAAGATGCACTTATACTTACCTATGATGAAGAAAAAACCATCGAAACTGCCGAGGGTAAAATACAGGTGCTTCCACTCTGGCAGTGGATGTTAGAAAGTAAATATTAGGCAAAAAAAATGAGCCCATTTTTCGAATGGACTCATTTTTAGAATAGCTGAATTTAAAAAACTTATTTCTTTACAAATTTATGGTTCGATATGGAGCCGTTTTCCAACTGAACAGTTAGGAAATAAATCCCGCTGCTTAGTTCTGTGAGTTCAATCTTCATGCTGTTGTTGCTATTTGCATGTATATTTCTGATTTCAGCACCGTTTAGGCTTTTCAGACTTAATTTTGTTATGGCAGCATTTGAGCGGACTTCAATAAAATTTCCGGCAGGATTCGGGAATAGTGTCAATTCAAAAGACTTATCTAATGAAGTAACAGCTACAGGCCCATCTGCCACAGTTACATCCTTGATCACTGTACAACCGTTAGCATCGGTTAGCGTAAGGGTATAGGTTCCGGCAGCCAAAGCGCTTAGATTTTGTGTGCTGGCACCATTGCTCCATGCGTAGGTATAAGGTGCAGTTCCGCCGCTGACAGTATTATTTACAGAGCCATCTGAAGCACCTGCTGAGCTTGCAGCTGTAGGGGAAAGAGCAGCATTTAATGCAGTTGGTTGGTTGATTGTCTGACTATAAACTAACTGGCAGCCATT
>CANETR010000452.1 GCA_947441325.1 Saprospiraceae bacterium | reverse complement strand
GATAGAACCATTGTTTCCCGTACCTTGAATTTGGCGCAGTCATGTAGGAAAATGGATATCCCTATCACTACTTTTATGATTGCGAGAGATCCTTATTTAATGAATTTCGTGGATCAATTTACTAAAGCTAATCAGGGAAAGGCTTTTTATAGTTCTTTGGATGGTCTGGGTTCTTTTGTTTTTAGAGACTATAAGAATAATAAGTCGAGAAAAAGCAATAAATAAGATGAATATAGTGTTTTCTAAAAAACATCAAATTCATGCGATATTTTATTTTCTTGTCTCTTATATTAATAACATTACCCCTATCAGGTCAGACTGTAAAGTTTACCTTCTTAGCTAAAGAAAAGGAAAAATTGTCTGCCTTAGAGGACACTCTTTCTTTTTATGCCTATTCCATAGTTAATGATTCTTTACCTGAAGATAGGTTCTATGCGACCAGAGAGCTTATTGTTACCCTGGTAAAAACATTGAAAATTAAGAACTCTTTCTATTATCCGTTTTCAAAGCTGAAATCAGTTTCTTTGCAATATCCACCAGATAGTAGCTTTCGTATGTTTACCTGGCAATTGGCTGTTTCACCGACTGAATATAGATATTATGGCGCTTTACAAAGGAAATCGGACAGTTTAATTTTATTTCCATTGATTGATAGGTCTTTTACTATATCTCAACCCGATGTAGCTTCTTTAAGCCCTGAAAATTGGATGGGATGTTTGGTTTATGGCATTCAGCAATTTGGCGTAGGCGATTCAGCTACTTATCTTGCTTTTGGTTATGATGCAAATGACGGTAAAACGCGTAAAAAATGGATTGACCCCATTCGTTTTGTTCGCAATAAACCAGTCTTCGGTGCACCTCTTTTTCCACCTAATCCTAAAGATTCAAGCGCTACTATTCCTCTCAGATTTATTCTTTCCTATTCGGCAGAATCTACCATAAAGTTAAATTATGATTCAGAGCTCGGATTAATTGTCTTTGACCATCTGGCCCCACTAGTTTTAAAAGCCGGACAGCCTGAGGAAATGGTGCCAGATGGAAGTTACGAGGCTTTCAAAATTTTACCTAATAAATTAGAATACATTGAAATGCTTACAGTTACTTCGACAGATGAGGAGACAATTAGACAGAAACCTATTTTGGGTAGGGAGGGAAAAGATTTATTCGGTAAAAGTAGCCTAGAAAAGAAAAAGAAAGGAAATAATTAAATTTCCTCTTCGTCAAATTCATCGAAATCGCTGAAATCGTCCATACTTCGTCTATCTTTTTTGGTAGGTCTTCCTGTACCTCTAGCTCTGAGTACGCTCGATTTCTTGCCGTTAAACCAATCGTTATATTTTTCTAATTCCGATACTGGCGTGTTGTTTTGGAAACATTCTTTGGCAATGGGAGCGGGTACGCGGTTTTTGAGTAATTCTTTAACCTCAAATTGAAAATTGAATCCATTCTTGCGAACCTCAATTTTGTCTAATCTGCTTACAGAAGCAGAAGGCTTAATCTCCGAACCATTAATTTTTATTTTTCCAGCCTTACAAGCATCTGTGGCAATTGTTCTGGACTTAAAAATTCTAACGGTCCAAAGCCATTTATCAATTCTCGTTTTGCTTTCAGGTAAAATATAAACTTGCATATTAACCTACTTTCATTTTTGATCGTTTAACTAAGTATCTCTGTAATATCGGGTGAAATCCTTCATTAATATCTGCTTCAACAAAATCAATTTTATACTGAAGGCATTTCATTTTTAAATTTTTTAACAATAAGGAAGATTCTTCTTTATAGCTTTCTTTTACCAGACCCGCTTGTAATTTTACCTCATTTCCTGTTTCAAGATCTACGAAGAGGTAGGGCCTGTCCTCAAAATCAAAATCTAATTCTAACTTTTTATCTGTCACATGAAACAAAATCACCTCGTGCATATTGTGTTTTAGATGCTGAAGTGATGCAAACATTGCATCCTGATCATCAGAAGTTTCAAACATGTCACTAAAAATGATAACCAATGATCTTTTATGAATACTTTCAGCAATCTGATGAAGGGCTTGTGACGTTGAGGTAGTGACTAATGGAACCGGACTATTTAATTTTTTTTCTAGATAACTTAATAATAAACGGTAATGAGTCGTGCTCGATTTACATTGGGAGTGAGTGTACACCGATTCATCGAAAAGACTTAGACCGAAAGCATCTCTTTGCTTTTGCAGTAACTGCATCAATGAAGCTGCAGCCAGTGAAGAAAAATACAGTTTGTTTAAATAATTTTTATCGCCTGCTTTTCTCTCGGGAAAATACATAGACGAAGAGGTATCTATGACTATTTGACACCTCAGATTTGTTTCTTCTTCAAATCTTTTAGTGAATAACTTATTGGTGCGGGCAAAAACCTTCCAATCAATATTTTTGGTTGATTCTCCTTGATTATATATTCTGTGTTCAGCAAATTCAACTGAAAATCCGTGAAATGGACTTTTATGTAAACCAATGATGAACCCTTCAACCACTTGCCTGGCTAAAAGATCTAGGTTGTTAAACTCGCGAATTTTAGGATTCTCCCAATAAGACATAAACAGTTGTTGTAGTATAGAGTCTTTGTATAAAATACAAAGACTCTAAATGGTTGGTTGAACGTATTTACACGGCAGCAGCCTCTTCTATTTTTTGAACCAGACTTTGTTTTGTAGCCACGCCTACATGTTTATGGATAATTTCACCATCTTTTAGAATCAAAATAGTAGGTATAGAACGGATTTGATATTTCATTGAAACTTCAGGGTTAGCGTCAACATCAAGTTTGCCAACGATAACTTTACCGTCATATTCCTTTGCTAACTCCTCGATGATTGGACCAACCATACGACATGGTCCGCACCATTCTGCCCAAAAATCAACTACAGCAATACCAGGGGTATCTAAAACTGTACTTTTAAAATTGTTGTCAGTGAATTCAAATGCCATTTTAATTGTTTTAAATATTAAGTTATCAAAACAAAGCGTTTAGTAATTTAGTTGT
>CANETR010000451.1 GCA_947441325.1 Saprospiraceae bacterium | reverse complement strand
TTGTTTTTCCTTCAGACAAGGTCGCAGATTCAATCCATTCTGCTATTTTTTCGCTGTCGTTCAACTCAAAGTCAACATCTTCACTGTGAAAAACAATTGGGTCTGACTCTTCTTCAAAGAGCTCCTGTTCAAGATTGTCAAAGTTATCGTTCATAATAAAAATGATTTGACCTTAATGTCAAATCAATTAAAATTTAATTAGTTGGGAAAATAAAACTCAAGTTCAACTATACGACCATTTTCGTAAAAGTTTACTTTATCGGCAAGATGTTGCATTAAAAAAACGCCTCTGCCACCAGGTGTCAGCAAGTTTTCGGGAGCGGTAGGATCGGGTATATTATGTGGGTTAAAGCCTTTTCCTTCGTCTTCAACCCTTAAGCAAACTTTATCGGCATAATTCGAAGTGAGAATATTAACTTCTTTATTTTCATCCGAGCCATTTCCGTGAATAATTGCATTGCTCACTGCTTCGGTGAGTGCAATCAGCATATTGCCAAATAGAGATTCATCGAGACTTAATTCCTTGAAAACATGATGAATATAGGGCTCAACTTCCGCTACATTATTGGGGTTTGATTTCAATTTAAGGTTAAGTATAATTTCAGTCATTGCTCATTTATTTGGTAATAAAATTAGAATTGCAAAATAATTTGCACCGTGCAGAACTCCTTTTACGGCATTTTCAAAAATAAGTTTCATTCAAGTCAATTAAATTAAAAGAAATTAATGTTAATGGCAATACCCAAGGTGAGTGTTATTGTGCTGAATGCCTGTGGCAGCGACACATTTAATTATCAATTTAGTGTCTCGCCATCTTCTTCTACAAATTTGAGTTCAGACTTTGGAATAAGTGTCAGACCTAATCCGTTCAGAGATAAAACAGTACTATATTTTGATAATCCCAATAACGATATTTTTAATATTCAACTAAGCGATATTAAAGGCAGGGTATTGAGAACTTACCAAAATGTAAAAGGAAATGAACTGACAATTGAGCGTAAAGACTTAGCTGCTGGAAGCTATTTCTACAGCATTTCAAATGGAAAGACAATGCAAAGCGGGAAGTTGCAGATTGAATAGTATAAGGCAGTCGACGCTGCTTTATAAATTGGAAATACTATTATTTTTTGCTTCTACTACTTATCATCCGGTATTGTAACAGTTCCGCTATTTGAAGGCTTCACAGCCGGAGCATCATCGTTCTCAACCTTAAGTGTTCTCATTTCTCCATTTGGAGTAAGCCAAACAAATTCTTTTTCGCGCTTGATTTCCACCTTTGGTTCGGGTTGCTTGAGGCGGAATTTTACTTTTAGGTTGTACATAAACTGTACGGCCGGTTCCAGTATTGCCGGATTTACAATAATTTCAAATTCATCGTAGGCCACTTTTTGGTAAAAATGGGTAAGGGCTTTATCGGCATTGTTTACTTTGCCTTTTGAAGTTCCATCAAGAGATTGGCTGGAAAATGCTTTATAATTGGCATAACGCTCAGTTGGATAGGCTGCTTTCTCCTCTTCGGTAGCAAAGCGGTAAGTATCGTCCAATTCCAAACCCAGGGGTTCAAATTGAGCGATTTCTTTGTTGATGTAATCAACTGCACGTTTACGTAAGTCCTGATAAATTTCCTCGCTATTCTCAACAAAATAATCCACTTTTACAATATCGTAAATCTCATTTCTGGCAGCAGCACTCATCATTTTACCCAAAAGCTTTGAATCATTATATCTGATGTGTACATTCTGTTGAATTTCAAATCCTTTTGGGATTTCATTGTATGTTTTTTTACTGAAAAGTTTTTTCTCTTCTTCAAATTCATACACAGGAACAAAGGATACCAGATCGAGGTAAATATCTTCTTTTTTAATTCCTGCAGCAATCAACTGATTAACAAAAGATTCATATCGTTCGTTAAAAACTCTATCAGTTTCTTCCGAGGTCAGCCCCACTTGTTTCATGTTAAAAATGGCAGTGTAACTGCTGGCATTCTGATTGCTCAAAGCATTCACTTCAAGCATCACAGTACGTTCATCAAGCCATTGAGCCTGTGGAATATTATCTGTAATTTTTGCTCCCGGATTTACGTTGTTGTAATTATTATTATTGTTTTTATCATAATTTACATTGCCCGAGATCTGAGCAAAAAATTGGAGCGGGAGGCACAATAAAATGTATAAAATTAAGTTTTTCATTGGATTTCCGATATATTCCTTAATGTTTGGAAATTAGTACCCTAAAAGTTACCTTTGTGCAAAGTTCGTAAAGAATTAAGAGAAAATCAAAATATAGATCTTAATAATTGAAACTGTCTGAAATAGGGACATTCAAAACTAAAGTAAAACATGGAATTAGAGGCATTTGTACTTGCGTCGAAATACCTTTCGGAGGTTGAAGTAACAGACATAAACAACGAAGATGAGGTAGAACAATTCAGAATAAAGTTTCTGGGCACTAAAAATGTGCTGAAACCGATATTTGATGAGATGCGCAATATTCCAAACGATCGTAAGAAAGAGTTTGGTCAACTGTGCAATAAGGTTAAAACCCTGGCAGAAACAAAATTTCAGGAAGCCAAAAATAAACTCGACCGAGCCAAATTGAATCAATTTGAAACGATTGACCTCAGTGCTCCAGGTGAGCCTTACAACCTTGGCAGTCGTCACCCAGTTTCGCTGGTGATGGAAGAAATGGTAGGTATTTTTGAACGTATTGGCTTTTCTGTGGCCGAGGAACGTGAAATAGAGGACGACTGGCATAATTTTACAGCCTTGGGCACTCCCGAAGATCATCCCGCACGAGATATGCAGGATACTTTTTACCTGAAAGATAGCTTAACAATGCTCTTGCGCACGCATACCTCACCTGTCCAGGTACGCACCATGCTTTCGCAAAAACCGCCAATTCGGATTATTGCTCCAGGCCGTGTTTACAGAAATGAAACCATTTCGGCAAGGTCGCACTGCCAATTTCACCAGATCGAGGGGCTTTATATTGCCGAGAATGTAAGCTTTGCAG
>CANETR010000450.1 GCA_947441325.1 Saprospiraceae bacterium | reverse complement strand
TAAAACTTGTTCGGATATTCATTGTGAAGTGAAAGACTATACTGTTGCGCCAATTTTTATGAAAGACAAGGAAAAAGGAGCACACGAATGGATGATTGAATTCAAAAAACATCCAGAAGATATGGCTTTGTTTCAAAAAACATTGGATGAAAATTTACAATCTTTGAACTCCGATTACGAAGCCAAACGCTATAATAATATGACGCTAAATCAGCTAAAAATTAATGTGGCAAGAGAAAATTTATTTTACGATTGGCTTAAAGAAAACAATAAACTAGGCGGGCAACACAAAATACCGCGACTTTCTAACGAAAGAGATTATTTGGAGCAATTAAAAAGTATGCAACTTTCAACTTTTAGAATAAAATAATTTTATAAATTTGAGATAATGAAATGAGCATAATGTACATGTCATAAAAGCTGTGATAAAGTTGTATGCGAATTACATATGAAAATTAAAAAACAAATACTATCTGTATATGAAACAATTAACAATAAATATCAAAGACAACAAATATTCTTTTTTTCTAGAATTGTTAAAAAGTATGGATTTTGTTTCTATCGCAGACAATGAAGATTGGTATGAAACCATTTCGGCAAATGATAAAAAATCAATTCAAAAAGGAATTGAGGATATTGAAAACGGAAGAATTCATTCGCATGAAGAAGTTATGGCTTTAGCAAAAAAAAAGATTGCTGACTTAAAGAATACCAAATGAATATTATTTGGTCAGATTTAGCTAAAGAATACTACCTCTACATAATTGAACAACTTTTTGAAAAATGGAACATCTCAATTGTTGAAAAATTTGAAAATGAGACTATAACTCTTATACAAAATATTGCAATACACAACCACATTTGTCCAAAATCTAAAATCGCAAACTATCATAAATGCTTTATAAATAAGCATATTTCACTGATTTATAGAATTGAAAATCAATCCTTAGAAATAATAACTTTATTATTTAATCAATCTGAGCATTTGTATTAAATGTATTCATTTCCTACCAAAGAGATTATTTGGAGTAGTTGAAAAGTATACAAAAGGAAGTTGAATCAAAATAGTATGAAAAAAAGGTTGTTATTTTTATTATTAATTGTCATTTTAGCATCTTGCGGTCCTCACCGAATGAAATGTGGTCCGGGAAGACGATGTCTGGTAGATGCTCCTAAAGAAAAGATGATTGTAAATAAAATAAAGCTCAAAAACAATTGTTTTTGAGCTTTATTTATACTTATTGAGTTTGTAATTTAAAAATAGGTATTCACAGCAAATTCAAACTGTTCAATGAATATCTTCTTGAAAGCACTAATATTGTTTTGTTCGTAAAAAACAAGCATCGCTTTTTTATAATCTATAGAGTTAACGGTTCTAAATGAGATTGGACAATATTTATTATTAATTAAAATGGCATTACTAATTATTCTTGCTGTCCTTTTATTTCCATCTAAAAATGGTTGAATATAAGAAAGTAGCACTAAAGCCAAAATAGATTTGTCAAATATACTTTCACGAGAATTGATGAGTAAACATAAATCTTCTAATGCCTCTTTTATTTGAAACTCATTATCCAAAGGTTTATAATTTGTTCCCGAAATACCCACTCTTCTGTTTCTAATATTTCTGTCAATCCCCAATCCATCAATCAATAAACTATGGATGTCTTCAATTCGAGAAACTGCCAAAGGACTTATGTAATCAGGGTTAGTTAAAATAAAATCCAACGCTTCCTTGTGATTCAATAACATAACAGCTTCATCTTTTGTTTTTCCAGCTGCCGTTTCTTTTTCTTTTAATAATCTTTCTGTCTCTAATAATGAATAGGTATTCCCCTCAATTTGAGAAGATTTCCAACTTAAATCAATGGCTAATCTTTCAAACTCTTTATTAAATTCTGTAACTGAAAGTTTTGCAATGTTATCACTAAATTGATTTTGTAAAGTTGATAGTTTTTCAATTTCTTTCTCAGTGAAAATTAAAACATTATTTAATGTTTCCTTGATAAGATTAAAATTAAATGCCTCTTTTATTTCTCTTTCATCAATCTCTTTTTCAAAATAAGTTTCTATATCAATTGGCACTAAAATATCGAATACTTTACTTAAAGCATATCTAGTTGATTTTCCCCTTCCAGTTGAAGCAACAAGATTTTTTTCTAATAATACGTTGATTGTTCTTTTAACAGTTGCAAAAGCTACTATTTTTTCCAATCCCTCATGAATTTCTCTTGAAGAACTATTGGGATGCTTTTGGATATAATCCAGCATTGCTTTTTCTAAATCGAATGTAAACTTTGTCATAAAAAACACTTTGAGCTCACAAAATTAACAAATAAAGCTCAAAAAAGATTGTTTTTGAGCTTTATTTAAACTTAATTTGAGCTTGAATTTTTTTTTGAAAATCAAAACGTGATTTCTAACAATTAGGAGTAAGCTTTATTTCTTTACACTATCTATTGTCTTAGAAATTTTTTTTACAACTACTTTCTTTGATTTTCTTGCAGTTATAAATTCGCTAATTTCTAATCTCTCTTTTTCTGTTAAAGGTGGACTTTGAATAATAAAATCAACACCCTTTGGTTCTTTGATTAAATTCATTTTTTATGATTTAAAATATTTTTGTACTAATTTTTTTGATGCTTCGGTTTCAATAATCATTCGCTGATTTTTGAAATGAAATGCCCCTAAACTTTCTTCATAATGCTTAATTAAATTTGATTTGGCTGTAAACGCAACGAATCCATCATAGCCTTTTTGGAAAGAAACTTTACAAGCAAACGCAACTAAATTTCCTGCTACACCTTCATAAAGTTTGTTTTTTCCAATATTAAATGGAGCACTTTCAAGAAGATTAATATAAATATAACCCGTTGGGTGAAATTATTTTAAGTAAAATAAATTGAACAAATGTTGGTCAAGATACTGAAATTCAGTATCTTGAAGTCGCCAAACAACCAACATTTATGACAAATATAGTTAAAAATTATTTTAGAGTTTTAGAAGTTTTAAGTT
>CANETR010000449.1 GCA_947441325.1 Saprospiraceae bacterium | reverse complement strand
AGATCTTGGCACCTTACTTTCGGCTAAAGCAAGTTTCAGAGAGGCACTCAGTATTGTGCCCATAATCATACTTGGAAACATACTGTATGGATTGGCCATGCTTTATACCAGGATTTACAATTATAAGAAAACAAACTTATTTGTGACGGTCATTTTTTTGAGCGGTGCAATTGTAAATATAGTGCTGAATATGCTTTTCGTAAAAGATTACGGTTATGAAGCAGCAGCTTATACAACCCTGTTTTCTTATGCCCTGATGGTCCTGATTGCATGGATTATCAATGATTTTTGGATGAAATTTCCTGCTTTGCCATTGGGAAAAATTGTTTTGTCTTTGCTTCCGCTTTTTGCCCTCACCTTTGCTTTTTACAAATTGGGCTGGGAAACATTGGGGATGAATTTCGGTTTGATCGCTTTGAAAATATTGGTGATGATGTTTTTCGGAATTGTACTCTTCTTCGATACACTCAAAAAACTATTTAAACGATAGCAGATTTAATTTTTACTTGCATCGAATTAAGTTTCGCAATCAGGTTCGCAGATGCCAATTGTGCAAAACTGAAAGGGACATAGATTGTTTCCAGTTTGCTGATTTCAGCAATTTCATCTGGATAATGCCAGATATTTGCATTAACAAATTTCAGTTCTGTTAGATTTTTTAATTTTAACAGCGCTTTAATCGGAACTTCGTCAAACTTGTTGTAGCTCAAATTTACTGATGTTACTTTTTTAGAAAACATTTCAAAATCATCGGGCAGTTTTTCCAAATCACAGTTCGATAGATTGAGCTGCCCGTTTTCAATTATTTGTTCAAAAAAATCAAATTTGTTATTTGTTTCGAAATGCATCAGGGCGAAATGCCTGCCCATTTTAGTTTTGTCAAAGATCATTTTGACCAATCTGATGCTTTCTATCTTGTATTTTGAACCGTAAAAAAGCAAGGATTTACTCAGGGTTTTTTCTTTGTTAATCTTGAATAAGGGCATTCTTTTTTTTAAATCTGCAGCAAAGTCAAAATTACCCTGCTTTTTCAAAAGCGATAGAATTGCTTTCCTAACCAAGTCACTTTGGGTTTTTTTGTAAGCAAAAAGTAGGTCTGTTAATAAACTGTCGCTAAGGCCATAATTTTGTATAAGATTCAAAGCAAGCATACTGCTGTTTGTATCATCCGATGTCAAAAGCTCGCGAATCTTGTTAAAACTTGATTCATAATCTGCACTATCTGAAAAAATAATATCTCTATCAGCATCAGCTACAGCCTTGTGCAGCATTTTTTCTGTCAATAGTACCAATTTAGGATTATTTAAAAAGTCAAGGTTTTTTAGGTCTTGGCTCAATAAAACATGCGTAACTTTTTTTGATAGTTTTGAGTGTACAACAATACCTTTTTGTGCTAGTTTTTGGTTTAAAATATTTTTTTGCTCAAAGCTTTTACCGCAAATTAGTAAATTAGCTCCCGATCTAATACCTGAAAATGAATTGCTTAGCATCAGCCCCAATCTTTCCAGACTTTTATTTATAACTGTTTCCAGCTTGCAGTTCAATAGTAAAATGAGTTCATTAATTTCTAGTTCATTATAGAGTTGTGGATATTTTAGCACATTAAGTACCAGATTTATAAAATCGCTGTCTAATTGCGCTTTTCTTGTTAAGTTAAAAAATTTTTCAACATCGGATATTGCGGGATATTTTTGAGCATTTTTACCAGTGATATTGAGCGTTTTTAATGCCGGCATATCAAATAGCTCGAATGGAATATTGTTAATGGCCTCAGCGTTGATAGTCAGGTTTCTAAGTTTAGGTAGCAAAAGCAATACATCAGGAAATTCATGGAATTGATTCTCCCCCAATTCCAAGGTAACAAGCTCTTTCAACTCACTTATTTCACAAGGCAACTGACTTAGTTTATTATTGCCTAAATCCAAGGTTATAAGCTCTTTCAACTGTCTTATTTCTCCTGGCAACTGCTTTAGTTTATTGTTATCGAGGTATAGAAACTGTAGTTTTTTTAACGAAAAAATTACCTTTGGAACTTTGCCCCGCAGATTGATAAGGCTTTGACTCAATTCGAGTGATTCAATACTCTGCATTTTTTCTAATTCTTCCCAGTTTGTTTTTAGTGAATATTGATTTTCATTTAATGACAGTTTTCTGAGCTGTGTCAATCGCGACAGCCCTTCAGGGAAATTTTTGTGTTGACAGTATATAAACCTCAACCATTTCAGTGCTTTCATGTCTGTCATAGCAGTTGAGATCTCATTGAATTCTCGGCAATTATCGATGGTTAAAAGGCTAACTTTGACCATTTTGGATATAGAAGGGGGCAGCGTTTTAATCCCATCTAAATCAGTGATTCCAAAAAATTCAATTTCTATGTTTTCGCTAATAAGCCTCTCAACTATCTCGAGGTCGGCTATATGCCGCTCGTCACTATAATTTTGCATCTAATATCAATTATTTTTTCAAAATTAAGTAATCAGAAGCTTTGTATTCTGCTATTCAGATTAAAAAAGCCGATTTTTCAAATTTTTTTATAATTTTGGACTTTAATATTAAGTTTTGTATACAAAGTTATAAAAAATAACCCTAATAGGCTGCCAACACTGCAAAGCTGTTGGCTTTCCAGAAAAAAATGCTGATGGAAGTAAATTCAATTATACATAAATTGTCTATTGTTATACCTGCTTACAATGAAGGGAGAACAGTACATTTAATTCTGGATAAAGTAAGGAAAGCGGTACTGCCAAACGGAATTGAGAAAGAAGTTATCATCGTGAATGACTGTTCAAAAGACAATACCGAGGAGGCTATACAAAACTATATTAACAAGCACCCGGAGCTGAACATACGTTACCTTAAACATGAGCTTAATAAGGGTAAAGGGGCTGCCCTGCACACGGGAATTGAACATGCAAGCGGTGAGTTTTTAATTATTCAGGATGCCGATTTGGAGTATGATCCCGAGGAATATGTGCTGCTGCTAAAGCCTGTTTTGAACGGTCATGCCGATGTTGT
>CANETR010000448.1 GCA_947441325.1 Saprospiraceae bacterium | reverse complement strand
TTCAGAAAAGAGGCTCGCGAGCAGAAAAATTGGGCAAAAAGTGACCTCATCCGCGATGAACTGCTCAAATTGGGCGTACAGATAAAAGATGGTAAAGAAGGGGCAAGCTGGTCTAAGCTTTAGTGAGGTATAAGATGTAAGATCTGAGAATTCAGATATAAGTAAAGAGGCGTATCGCCTCTTTTTTTAAATGAATCATAACTTGTTTTAACTGATAACATTATAAAATTTAGATTTTTTAACTTTTGAAAGGACAACTTTATTTTTTTTATTATATCATTAACCTTTGATTAACGGAATTAAACATTCGGGCAGTTTAGATTTGCATTAAAACAAAGAAATTGAAATTCTTTTTTAACTTTGTTGCCATTCATTTCCAAACTTTGATACGCTAAATTGTATGAAGATTAGATTATTATTACCATTACTGCTTCTCAGCATTTTCTTCAATTCCCTTCAGGCGCAAAATCCTGTAAGCTGGTCATTTTCAGCTAAACATGTTCAGGGAGATGAGTACGACCTCATGTTCACTGCCAATATTAAAACTGGCTGGCATGTTTATTCCATGTTTTTAGAAAGCCAAGACGGTCCTGTTGCCACTTCTATAACCGTGGAAACGAATCATAAATTGGTTGCTAAAGCAGCCGAATCTGTATCAAAATCTGAAAATAAAAAAACAGGTCACGATGCAACCTTCGACATGGTCCTCACCAAATACAAACATGATTTTACCATCACTCAACGTGTTAAATGTCCTAATCTGAAGATGCAGGTAAAAGGTTATCTTACCTTTATGACCTGCGATAATACGCAGTGCTTACCACCGACCGATGTTGATTTTGCATTCGATTTAAGTGAAGTTGAACTGAATTCAACAGATAGTACCGGCCAAAAAAAAAATGATGGAAAAACCGAAGACGAGCCAACATCAACCGATAAACCAGGGCCGGTAAAATGGGATTATCGTGCCGAAATAATTGGTGACAATCAATTTAAACTCATTTTTACTGCAACAATTGAGGAAGGATGGCTTGTTAACAGCAAGGACATTAAAGTTAAAGGTCCAGTTGCAACGACCATAAAACTCGACTCAAATTCAAATTTCGAACTGCTTGGCCCCGCTGTTGAAAGCAGTTCAGAAGCATCAAACCGTGTTGAGGGCTTTGATAAGACATTCAAAACAAAGCTTGTCAAGTACAAAAAGGATTACACCCTCACTCAAGTAGTCAAGGTCAAAGACAGCACTGTTGTAGTAAAAGGTTCCATACAGTTCATGGCCTCAGACAAAGATAAATCTCTGGATGCTGTGAGTGTTGATTTTAGCTTTTTTGATAAATCAACTGAGCCTAAACTTAAAGTAGCCGAAGGACTGAAGCGTGATAAATTGATTGAGAGCTTAAAACTAGCCGGCAATTGTTCTACAGAAACCAAGACCAATAGTTCAGACTTGAGCTTACTGATGATTTTTGTTTTTGGATTTTTAGGAGGGCTTTTCGCATTGTTGACTCCCTGTGTTTTCCCAATGGTTCCCCTCACAGTTGCCTTTTTCACCAAACGTAGTCGAAGTCGTGCAGAGGGAATTAAAAATGCAACGATCTATTCGCTTTCTATTATCCTCATTTATGTGCTTTTGGGCATGTCTATCACCATCATTTTTGGAGAAAATGCCCTCAATTGGCTTTCCACACACTGGATTCCAAACACACTTTTCTTTGTACTTTTTGTAGCCTTTGCCATTTCCTTCTTTGGTTATTATGATATTAAATTGCCTTCTTCCTGGTCTAATAACACCGACCGTGCAGCAGACAAAGGCGGTATCTTGGGTATTTTCTTCATGGCTTTTACGCTATCATTGGTTTCTTTCTCCTGTACCGGGCCAATTATTGGAACGCTCTTAGTACAGGCAGCAGAGGGAGGTCGTATCGCTCCTGCAATAGGTATGCTAGGTTTTGCTTCTGCCCTCGCCCTACCATTTGGTTTATTTTCGGCCTTTCCGGGTTGGTTAAATTCTTTGCCAAAATCGGGCGGTTGGATGAATACGGTAAAAGTAGTGCTTGGTTTTGTTGAATTGGCATTGGCTTTTAAATTTTTGTCAAAAGCAGACCTCACTATGCATTGGGGAATTTTGAAGTACGAAACCTATATGGCTGTTACTGTGCTTTGTGCAATTGGTATGGGGCTTTATCTGATAGGGCTTATCCGCTTTCCGCACGATGACAAAGGAGAAAAGATTGGTTTGCTTCGTCGCGGATTGGGCGTTCTTTCTCTTGCACTTTCTGTTTACCTGGCCACAGGATTTATGTATAATCCAAAATCAAAATCATACGCTACACCTTTACTAATGAGTGGCATTGCTCCTCCGGCCTGTTATTCATATTTATGTCCATGCAAATGTCCCGCAGGCATAATAAATTGTTACAAAGATTATGAGGAAGGATTGGCTGTAGCCCGTGAAGCCGGTAAACCAATCATGATCGACTTCACTGGCCATGGCTGTGAAAATTGCCGTAAAATGGAAGACAATGTCTGGATTGATGAAACTATTAACAAGTACCTCAATAATGATTTTGTGATCATATCACTATATGCAGACGACAGAAAACCCTTAAAGCAGGTCGAAGTCTCACCAGATGGAAAAAAACTACGTACAGTAGGCAGCAAATGGGCGGAATTCCAAAAAATAAATTTCGAAAAGCAGTCTCAGCCACTCTATGTACTTATAGCGCCTGATGAAACGGTGTTAAACATCCCGGTTCATTATACACCTGATATTAAAAGTTATCAAAAATTTCTCGAGTGCGGCCTCGAAAATTTCAAAAAGTGGAAAACTGAACAGAAAAAATAAATCTATTTTCAAAGATGCTGCCCAAAACAGCATCTTTGTTTTTTAATGCTCATTAGATGCAAAAACAATTCTTTATAATTATATACCTGATAGCTTTTCTGAGCTACTGTATCCAGGCCCAAAGTAATGAGCGCGACAGCCTTTTATCAACTCCTTTTTATGATGATTTCTTAAATTCT
>CANETR010000447.1 GCA_947441325.1 Saprospiraceae bacterium | reverse complement strand
GTTCAGGTTACTATTGATGATTTAAATCAAAAAAACAATACCTATAAAAACGAATCTGCCCAATTGCAGTTTGAAAAAGAAACGATGCAACGTAGGGCTGAAAATGCTGAAAAGGAAATAAACGAATTAAAAAATTTATATAAAATCAGCCAGGATGAGAACCTCGAAAATGAAGAAAGGCTTTCGAAATTAATAAAAGAGAAGAATGAAACCCTTTCGAAATTTGAGGAACTTAAAAATGTTTTGGAAGAAATAGATAGAGAACGACATGACAACAACGAGAATGTTGATGAAAATACGCTAAAAAATGCAGAATTAAAAGCAGGTTCAGAAAGGCTTGCGCAGGAAAAAGAACAATTGAATGCCGAAATAAATAGATTGAATGTTGTAGTGCATGATAAAGAAAAGAAAGTTTTAGAGACACTAAAAGAGTTGTCAGTTGTAAAACAGGCACTAATAGAGCAAGAACTCAAAAATGAAAAAAATCAACAAAATCCGAATCTGGAAAATGCTGAACAGGCATTAAACGAATCTGAGCCAAATGTTGACCAAGTACATCAGGATGAGCTTATTATTCCAATGGATAGGGAAGAGGATGTTGTGGTGGAAGTTGAGGAAATGGAGGAATTGCCAATGATTGCAAATGATGAGGCCGAATTGATAAATGAAGAAAGCTCAGCAGCAGCCGAAACGGAAGATAATGCGATTGACAGTAATCAACAGGAAAAAATGTTAAAGGATGTTTTGGAGCTAATTGGTCAGTCTAATGCCGAACAGCCAGATAATCTGAAGTTGATTAATGAAATTGACACAGATTTGGAACTAAAACTTTTGGGTTTTGGCATCGAAACCTTTGAACAGATCAGTAAGCTTAGCGAGGAAACTATCAATCAAAAGTTATGCAAATTGCTGAATATAAAAGACAAGACAATTGATAGAAATCAATGGGCTGCACAAGCAAGACAATTGCTCATAAAACAAAAAATCAGCAACCTTACAAAGGATATAAATTTGAATAAATTGTTTAAGAAATAGATTATATTTTTTTGAAATATTGATTTTTAGGCTATATTTGTATATTAACTAAAAAACTAAAATATTATGAAAAAAATTAAGTTTGTCTTTTTGCTTTTTGTCATGTTGACTTTTATGTCTCTACAATCTTGCTCTGTCCAAAAATCTGTAACCGCTAAAAGTATGGATATTTATGGTTCCGGCGTGATACACAAACCTGTAATAGCCGATTTGGATGTAAGCTCAACAAAAGTTAAAGGGACTTATGATCTTGCTTCTGGGACTTTGTTCGAAGATGCAAAAAATGAAGCAATAGCTCAGCTCATTAAAGAAAATAATGTAGATGTAATAATTGAGCCTAAATATGAATTAGTCCAAACAGTTGGTGCTACAAAAATTACTATTACTGGATATCCGGCTACTTACAAAAACTTTAGACCAATTGAGAAAGCTGATATAGAATTATTGAATGTTGGTATTGTCCAGAAAGCAAAGGTAGATGAACCAAAAACAGTTAAAAAGAAAAATAGAGTATTGGTTATTGTTGGAACTGTGCTTACTACCATTCTTCTAGGGATAATAATTGCAACAGGTGTTTAAATTTTTTATAATTTTGCTTTTAAACCATACTGAGCGCAATTATTTCACCCCAAAATTTTTTATTATGAGAAATCTAATTTGTGCTATCTTAACACTGTTTTTCGCTTTTGCATTTACTGTTCCCAGTAGTTATGCTGCTGCTGTCTATTCAATGGAGGAACATGAGGTAAAACCTGCATCGAAAAAAGAACAGACCAAGGCAGTTAAAAAGCTGATAAAGGAACTAAGAAAGGAATACCGCAGTGAAATGAAAGGTATGAGTCCTGCTCAGAAAAAGACTTTTATAGAAGATAAGCTTGCTCAAAACAATGTAAATATTCCAAACCTTAAATTGTTGATTTTGGGTTTGATTTTCTTGTTAATCGGCGCTATATTTTATATTATTCCATTGCTGGGTTGGGTAGGATATTTACTGCAGGCAGTAGGCGGAATCATCATTTTAGTTTGGCTGGTATTGTGGCTAGTGGAGCTGGCATAATAAAAGCGAAGTATCATTAAAAAGCTGGTTTTATAAAATTTGGGCTACTTAAATGTGGCCCTTTTTCTTTTTGGTATATGTTTTTTTTACTAAACCTTTGTTTTCGTGAAGCGTTTTATTGTCTCTATTTCGATTTTTATGTTGCTTTTATGTTCGGTTGAATTTAATAGCCTTTTTGCATCAGTTGGGATGCAAAACGCTCATGGGCAAATTCAACTTGAATACAAAGCATCGCATTTTAAATCAGTAAAAAGGAAGAAGAGTACTCCTCCGCACGATTACGGCGACCGAACTAAACTCTCGGCCTTTATTCTCTGTGCTTTGCTGGGTTTTAGCGGGGCACATCATTTTTACATGAAGCACTATTTTAGTGCCAGTTTGCAGCTCAGTTTATTTCTCATTTCTACTGTTTTGAGTATACTGGGAACTGCACTTTTCTTTTCCTGGTTATTTTTGCTGGCACTTTGGGCATGGGTAGCTGCCGATCTGTTATTGATTATCTTTGGTGGACTAAGATTAAGAAAAGGTAAAAAGCTCATTCCATTTGAACAACAATTGTAGAAAATCTCCCCAAGCATGATCTCGTCTTTCGGACGAGAAGAAATTAGAAGTTTTTCTTCCTTCATCCAATCTTTCACTGCGTGAAGCTCTCTCGTTTTGGGACGAGATAGGTTCCTTTAATCGCGGCATTAAAATAACGTACTCTAATGGTTTTGTTTTTTTCAAAGGCCCCGAAAGCTTTCGAGGGCCGTTTGGAAAATTATCTCATTTTCAAATTATCAGATTTTCATCTCGTTTATTGAACGAGACAAATTCTAATAATCTTTCATCTAAAAAAAGTGCATCAGCTTTCAGCTAATGCACTTTTTTATACTACCTTATCGGCACAACTGGAGATTGCAAAGGCATGCGGCTTGGCTTTGACTTCGTAGCCCATTC
>CANETR010000446.1 GCA_947441325.1 Saprospiraceae bacterium | reverse complement strand
GTGCCAGTATTTTCTCCAAGTATAGGCGCAGCCTCTTCGAGCATTGCCCTGATGCTGTTGTGTGCGTTTTCTGTATCGCCCGAAATAAGTTGAGAAAAAGCCTTTCCCGACCAATTGTCGTAGTAATAAATCAGGTCTTCGGGAACACTATATTGCTTACCCATTTTGAGCCTGCTGTCATAGATTTCCAGGCTTTTCTGATAGCATTTTTTAGCTTCAAGCGAATCGCCTTTTAGGTCAGTAAAAACACCTACAGCCTGCCATCCCTCGGCGAGAGCAGGTTCTACACTTAGCCTCCGGCGCATCAGTTCAAGAGCCTTGTTGGTGTCACGTCGTTCAAGATATATTGCAGATAAATTGCTCATGGCCAAGCCATAGTTTGGATCAATTTTTAAGGCCTCATTTAGCATGTAAAATGCCCCTTCAATCAATTTAATTCTTTGCAAATCATCAAGCGTTGGGTCCTGATTTGCTTTGATTTGCAGAATTGCGGCAGAGTCGCTGAGCATCTTAGCCATTGGATCTTTGGGCTGATATTCAGGTGAGGGTAACCACCCACCTGTGCTTGCTTTTATTTCAGACTTGCTTTGTTTTTGGCTGTTTTTTGAACAGGAAACAAAAATTATTGCCAAGAGTAATATTAACGCTAGTTTTTTCATCTTCTTTTTTTGCAAAAATAGGCTTATTTCTATCAAGATGTATTAAAATTTGTAGAACAATTGAATCTGTCAATTCATGTTCAAAAGTAAAATGTATAACTTCAGTATTTTATCAGAAAATAGATGTTCTTAAAATAGCCTGTTCTTGAGGAATTATTTGAAAAAATGTTTGCTTCTAATTGTTTTTCTTGCTATTTTGTTCCCTCAAAATGCCTTGAATCTTTCTTTGAGTTTTTAAGTTCAAATGTTAAGCATTAAAAATGGGCATGAAACAAATAAATTAAATAAAACTATAGTTTTCCCCACAAACTCATGGCTGAAGAAACACGCGATGAAGAAAGAAGGTTGGGCCCGTTGAATCTAAACTACGGCGCCCTCAGCGTTACATCGACCAACGGTCTTTCTGATCTTACAGCAACACTTAGATTATTTCAAAACTCAACTACTATACCCAGTGGTGCCCTTACTGTTGGACAAAGTGGTAATAACTACAGTATAGGCTACTCAGGTGGCCTACCACTCCAAGGTAATTTCGGACCTTTCACGATGGAGGGATTGAGCGCAGATAATATTTCAATTGGCAGAAGCGGTTTACAAAACTTTTCAGTTAGTGCCGATTCAATGAAAATCGGTGAAAATTTTAAACTTGAAAATATCAATGCCGTACTAAGCGGTGATAGAGGCAATTTCCGTGTAACTGCCGCGGCAGCAAGCGGTAATTTAATGGGCTATGATTATTCTGTAGCCAGCCCTACATTAGTAATTGACCGCAACGGAAACTTTGTGTCTGGAAGTTTTGGCGCTATAAATGCAGAAAAGTTTACGGCATCGGGTGGTCGTATCACTCCAACTGGAGTTGAAATTACTTCTGCCGGACTAGATTTACCCGAAATTTATGGACAGACCCTTAAGTTGAGTTTTACTGATTTAAATATTGGAAGTACCGGAGTTTCAGGTAGCGGACAGGTAAAACAGGAGAGCGAGCTTAAATTAGCAGGCGATACACTAACAGTTTCTGCTTTTACAGGTAATGCCAATATCGAAAATAATAATTGGGATGTAAGTGTAGATGGCAATGTAAATTATAATAATGCTGGAACAGAAATTCAGGCAAATACTAATGTGACCTATGGTAGCGATGGCGGAAATGTAAGCATAACAGATGGTTCGGTGAATGCCAATCTCAATGGGATTGTTTTTTCTTCTGAAGGTATATCATACGATGGTACTGAAGATAAAGTAGTATTGAACAACACAAGTGTAACGGTTCCTATTCTCAACAGCAATGTTCAGGGAACTGTAACGAATGCTGAATTTGGAGCTGAAGGATTTGATTTTGAAAGTGTCACCCTCAGCAGCGGTGTAGTAGATCTTTTCCCTGGCCTTCAGATGAATATTGAAACGGCAAGCGTAAGCAACGAAGGTGGAAATTATACATTTGCCATGGAAAATGGACAAATAGCTTTCAGCTCTTCTTCAGTAAGCGGAAGTGGAACTATTAGTGTTTGGTACGATAATCAAGGATTCAGAGGAAAAATTATGAATCCTACATTTAATTCAAGTATATTAGATATCAGCGGTTCGGGTGAAATTGATTTTAATCAGGAAGGCATAAGCATTCCAACAGCCGAACTCATAGTAAAAAATCTTGGCCCTGCTGCAGAATCATTAACAGTTTCAGCTTCAGGAATCGAATATGGTTCAGAAGGTTTAAACGTAAAGGGTCTAGATGTAGATCTCCCACCAATTGGCGATTTGAACGCTAAAGCACATGTGGACAATATTGCTATTGGAAATGGCATCACTGCTAACGGAGGAGTAGTACAGGTAGATGGCGAAATGAGTTTTGGTGGCGGTGCATTTACTGTGAACGGCTTTAGCTCAGAAGTAGGAATCAGTGATTCTGGATGGAATGTAAGCAGTAGCGGTCAGTTGGGAGTTCAGGTTCCAAATGTTAGCGCAAGTGGAAATGTTACACTTAACTATACATCAGGAGCAGAACCAACGCTGGAAATAGCCGAGGGGCAGCTTGTGTCGGAACTTGCAGGAATAAAACTTACAGCAACTGGGCTCAATTTCAATAGCAGCACCCTGACAGCAGGCATTGATAATATGGCTGTTGAAATTGATAAACTGAACGAATCAGGTGCGAATCTTGAAGTAAGCGGATCTGGCTTTGAATTTGGAGGCACAGAAGGCTTCACTTTTAGTGAATTGAACGTTCAAACAACTGGAGAAATAGAGCTCTTGCCCGGTCTGAAAGTACCTGAATTTGTAGGTTATCTTCATAAAGAAGGAGATCAGTTTTCTGCCGAGTTGCTTGGATCTGTCAATTTTAGCAATCCAGTGTTGAGTGGTGGCGCCGAAAACAT
>CANETR010000445.1 GCA_947441325.1 Saprospiraceae bacterium | reverse complement strand
GTAGGGCCATCAAAAACCGATTTTGATGAGCAAGCGCGGAGCTGACGGTGATGGTGGTGGGAAGAAATGGTGACCTGGGTCAGTCTTCTGTTTTAGATGCTAGACTGGGAGACGATAGACTTAAAGACTCTAGACATAGAGACGATAGACTTAAAGACTTTTATATGTTCTAGTCTAAAGTCTAATAGTCTCAAGTCTAAGGTCTCTAGTCTCCAAAACAAAGGTCGCTCCACAATATTTTAAGCTCAAAAAATTTAAATTTTGGTCTAACTATATCTTCGCTTTGTTATTTTTTAATATTTTTAGAGCATCAAAAACTATGTTTTGCAAATTAGCTCAAAAGCACATCAATATTTTTAATGAATCTGAGGCTCGCCATAATATTTTACTTTCTGACTTTATTAGGCTATCAAACTAATGCTCAGACTATTACAATCAGTGGCAGGGTTGTGGATGACGATACCGACGAGGGTGTATCATTCTGCAGCATTTTTCTCAATAGCAGTACTCCTATTGGCGTTACCTCCGATTTGGATGGCAACTATACCTTTCAGATTGATTTTTCTTTGGTAAATGGCGATTCCATCGGTGCGGTATCTATTGGGTACAATACCAACATGAAGCCAATTTCAAAAACTCAAGCCGAACAGACCATCAATTTCAGGCTCAAAAGCGCATCGCTTACCATGGGCGAAGTGGTCGTAATTGCTGGTGAAAATCCGGCCAATGAAATTGTACGTCAGATTGTTAAAAACAAAAAGCGTAATGTTCCAAAAAACTTCGAAAGCTACGAAGTGGAACTTTATTCGAAAACAGAACTGGATTTGAATAATATCGATCCAGACATGAAGGACAATAAAATTTTCAAGGAAGTTCAGTTCATTTTTGAAAATGTCGATTCTGTATCGGATGTAAAACCATTCCTGCCCGCTTATGTCGCAGAGCGGCTTTACGACATTTATTACACCAAAAAAGCCCAATCAGAAAAAGAAATTATCAAGGCTCAAAAAGTGTCGGGAATAAGCAACAGTTCGGTAGTCGATTTTATTAACCGCCTTCACGAGAAGTACAGCATTTATGACAATTATATAACGATGCTGGGCAAGGAATTCATCAGTCCTTTTTCCAATAATGCCCTGCTCACTTACGAGTTTTACATCCTCGATAGTACCTTTATCCAAGACGAGTGGAGTTACAAATTGAAATTCAAACCAAAACGCAAACAGGAAAACACTTTCTATGGCGATTTTTGGGTTTCGATGGAAAATTATGGCGTAGAGATTGTAAACATGCGCATGAGTCCTGATGTAAATATCAATTTGGTCAACAGAGTCATTATCTATCAGGAATTTCTGAAACAGGACAGTCTCTGGCTTCCCTACAAAGAAAAAACCATCATCGATTTTGCCACAGATAAGACTGAAAAAAGACCTGGCATCATTGGTCGAAAGACACAGATGTACAGGAATTTTAAGATTGATGATGCCGCAACTGCGGAAAATTATCAAAAGGCCGACCCTGAGGAAATTGATTGGCAAAAAGTAAACAAAGATGCCGACTTTTGGGAAGAAAACCGCCATGAAGAACTAAGCAAAAACGAGGAGGCCGTTTACCGCATGGTCGATAGTATCAAGCAGGTGCCTGTGTATAAAACTGTTGCCGATCTGATCAACACCCTGGGCGGAGGTTATCAGGTCATTGGCCCAATTGAGCTGGGTGCCTGGTGGGATATCCTAAACATCAACAATCGCGAGGGTTGGCGTATCGGTATGGGACTTGGGACAAGTTATAAATTTAGTAAAAAACTCAGGCTTTACGGTTACGGGGCTTATGGTTTCTGGGATAAACAATGGAAATACCGAGGACTTTTTGAATATGTTTTTAACCATTATCGTCGTCAGGAAATTGGTGCACAATATAGGAATGATGTAATGTTTGAAAATAGAAGTACCGAAGAGCCTTCCACACAGGGACTTTTTGCCGGTTTTATCAGAAGAGGCGGAATCCCACCTAAAATTTTGCAGGTACGGGAAGCTAAGGCCTTTTATCATCATACCTGGAAAAAGGGTTGGTCTAATCATATTGCCATATTGCACAGGCAGCTGACTCCCTTTGGCGACTCGATGACGATTTCTAAAAAAGGTTTTAATTATGCCTATTTGCCAAATCCCGCCGATGCTTCGGTCATTAATAAAAGCATCACCACATCCGAGGTGCTGTTCAGAATTCGCTATGCGTACAAGGAAAAACTATTGCGTGGGAATTTTTCTGACATAAGCTTGGGCTCTGTATTTCCAATTGTATCGCTCACCTACACAGCCGGCATTAAGGGGATTCTGGGTTCAGAACATAATTACCACAGACTAAATCTAAATCTTGATCACTGGTTCTATGTGGGCGCTGCGGGCTGGTTAGAGTACAATATCGACGCTGGTAAGATATTTGGAAATGTACCCTTTTTATTATTGGAGACACACCCGGGCAACGATGCTTTCTTTTATAACAGCAATGCCTACAATATGATGAACAGCTTCGAGTTTGTAAGCGATACCTGGGTAGGACTAAGACTTGAGCAGCATTTCGACGGATTTTTCCTAAATAGAATTCCACTTCTCAGAAAACTAAAATGGCGCGAAGTTGCTTTCTTCAGAGGCGTTTATGGCAAACTTTCAAAAGAGAATGAAGAGGCCAACCGCCTGAATCTTCAGGCAAATGCTGGGCCTTATTACGGCAGCCTCAATCAGGGCCCCTATATGGAAACCGGCTTTGGCATTGAAAATATCTTCAAATTTATCCGCATCGATGCACTTTGGCGCCTCAGCTATCGGGAAAATGTCAATGCACAGAAATTTTCTGTAAGGTTTACGCTGGACTTTAATTTTTGATGCTCGGCTTATGGTTTTAACCATTCTTCGAAATTCGAATTATTTATAACCTGAAAGGAAGCGTCAGGATAAGCATCTTTCCATTGAGTCGGAACCTTTACTTTATCTTCTTTCCACTTCATTTCGTATCCAAATAATTCACCTCCTCTTTCCTCT
>CANETR010000444.1 GCA_947441325.1 Saprospiraceae bacterium | reverse complement strand
GTCTACAAGAAAATATATTGGCAATCTTCTCATTTTTTTTAAAATAAATTTAAAATAATCAAGAGAATTATTAAAAGAACAATTTGAGTCATATCGACCGACAATCCAACACCGACTTGAAAGGGCTTAAAAACGTTTTTAAGGAGTTTAAATATTGGAGAGAAAATTCTATTAAAAAAATCAAAAATCTTTCTGTATTGCGGGGTTAATTTATCCTTGTAAGGCAATAATTTCGAGTACAAAAACAATCCTACAATTAGAACATTTATTAAGATCGCTATTATCTTGGTCATATAACAACTGTTATTTCACTCGGGGGTGGAGGTAATGAAATACCTTCTCCAGTCCCTTGACTTTTATTGCCTTGTTCAATTGTGTCTGAAACCCATTTAAAAAATTGTTTGAGTGTTGAACTATCTGCAGAATCTAAATGAACTACATTATCTGTTAGTTCTTTTAACAATGAGTCATCAGCCATATGCCCAGCAGCACAACATACTATCGCACCAAAATCGGACGCCTTAATTTTTGGTATCATCTCTCGATAAAGCTGCAAATCATTTGGCTTTCCATCTGTAAATAAAAAAAGTAATGGCTTCCAATCTCCTTTTTGAGTTGGTGAACCTTTAATTATATCAGATTTTACTTTTTCATGAAGCATTTCTAACGCCATACCTGTATGTGTAGGCCCACTTTGAGGACACGTTATTTCTGGAAGCTGAAAACTAACCAACTCTGTTAATGGCGCAATCTCCTTTACTTCTCTATCGTAGGTTATAACACTTATCCATAAAGAATCAAGTGCCTGAGCATCTGATCGTAAAGTATTGATCATACCACTCAAAGCATTATTCAAGGCCTGAATAGGTTCTCCACGCATAGAACCTGATGTATCTAGCAAAAAATAAACGGGTAGTCTTCTCATCTAAATTATTCTTTCCAACTAAGACTTAAACAACAATATTTAATTCTGATGGTGGCGGTGGTAATTCATTTAAACCTGTTACTTCTTTTCCAGAGTCTTCAACTTTTGAAGAGCTCACTCCGATTGAAGCTGTTACCCACTGAAAGAATTTTCCAATGCTTGCACTATCTGCAGTATCCAAACTCACTACATTATCTGTAATTTGTTTCAAAATATTAGTATCGGCACCACTTCCTGCAGCGCAAGCTACAGTGAAAGCTACTTTAGCTTTTTTAAATTCGTTCAATCCATTTTGCCAATCATCGGTCGGAATACCATCTGTCATTATAAAAACAAGTGGCTTCCAATCTCCTTTTGTCTCTGTTGTTGTTTTCTGAACTTCCGTCTCAATTTTATGTGCGACTAACTTTAGTGCCTCTCCCAGTGCAGTTACTCCAGTAGCCTTAATGTCTACCATCTGAAACGATGCTAAATCAGTCAATGGAATAATTTGTTGAGCTACCGAATCAAAGGTAATTACACTTAAAAACGCAGTTTCTATTGCCTGTGGATTTTGACGTAATGCACTAATCATTATTTGAACGCCATTTTTAACAGCTTCAATCGGTTCTCCTGACATGGAGCCAGAAGTGTCTAATAATAAATAAACGGGTAATCTTCTCATTTTGATTTTTATTGTTTCACGTATCTCTTTAAAATATTTACAAAACTATCGGTAGATTCGGGGTTGCCCAAGGCACGAAACTTCCATTCTGAGTTATGTCTATACATCTCTCCGAAAACCATAGACCTCATACCATTAAATTCAGAGCCATTTGAAAGGCTATAACGAGCAATTTCTTTCCCATTAGCATCACACGCCCTAATAAATGCATTATCCACTTGACCAAAATGTTGATTTCTATTCTGCCCCTGATAGATACAGACCAAAAAAAGAATTTTATCTACTTTCTGTGGCAGTGAGTCCAACTTAACTATGATTTGCTCGTCATCACCATCTCCTTCCCCAGTTAAATTATCACCAGTATGAACAATCAATTCACCTTGTTTCAATAACTGATTAATCTTTTGAGCCATCACTGCCTTTGGTGTGCCCTGTGGAAATAACGTTGAAGATGTTCCAGATCCTGAAGGGTAGGTCATGGAATTAAAATAAATTATATCACCACCGTGCAAACCTACTTTGTTACCGTTGGAAAATTTTAATTCTTTTCCTAGGTCCGCTACATAGCCGTTCTCATCTAACAAAAATGCAATTGCATCTAAGTCGAAATCAACTTCTTTACTCCCTCCGAAAAGTTTTCCAAGAAAGCCTTGTTTTTCCTCTCTTACATCCCAACCTAAGCCAACTGTTACTTGAGAAAGGTCGTAGACACTCTCTCCTTTTTCATTTTTTCTAAGGTCAATCGTTTGACCTTTTTTAAGGGGAATACCCTTTTCTAAATTTATTGCCATAATACTTAAATTTACATGTGACTATTTAATAAATCCTGTAACCCTCCATTGTGTCCTATTCCCATGGCTTCAATCTTCCATTGACCACCAATTCTGAATATTTTCACAAATTCAATTGCAGTGCAGCTAGAGAAATCTTCGTTTAATTCATACTTATACAGTGGCTCTTTGGAATTCGAAACCTCATTATATATTGATATATAAGAGTCATCTACTTGCCCAAAATTCTGCCTTCGCTGAGAAAATTCATAAATACTAACGGCAATAATTATTTGATTTATATGCGGAGCTACTTTCTTTAAATCTATATTCATTGTTTCATCATCACCACCTTCACTCACATCTCCGTCCATGTCATCTATTGAACCAAAAGTTGAAAACTCTGGATCTACGGGCCTGGTTTTTCTTCTCCAATGTTCATAAGATGTAACGAGTTTTTTTTCGTTATTTTCGACTTCTTCGAAAGGAGGGTATTTGAATTCCGTTTGAGGTTCTAGAAACAATAAATTGTCAGGAGAAACTCTTTTTTCTGAATTGTAAAACACCAAATAATCATCAGATGGTATTTTGTGATTTGTCCCTAGCATAAATGCCGAAACATCCAAATCATAAGGATAATCAGATTTATCCTCATTAGGTTCCCAACCTAACCCAACCCTAATTT
>CANETR010000443.1 GCA_947441325.1 Saprospiraceae bacterium | reverse complement strand
TACGATGAGTTTAAACTCAGACACGACATTCTGTACATCTATTCACATAGCTTATGCCACGCCAACTCCAGGAGTAGTGCGATGGGAGTGGAGTACCGACCCTGTTTTTAGTTTCTTTTTCCTTATTAATGTCAATCCGGTTCAGCTAAATTTTGGCACAACGCCATCCACTTTCACGCTTTATACCAGAGCCTATGACCGTTTTGGCTGCACAACTATCGACACAGGCTTTTACAATTTTGTGAACGATACTGTACCTGTTTTGGCATCGGCACAGCCCAACTGCGATGATGATTCTTTGACCGTACAATTTACAAACCTCACAACGCCAATAGGTAATGGTACTTTTAGTCAATACCTTTGGAATTTTGGAAATGGCAATAGTTCATCAACTGCCAATCCACAATTTGTTTACGGAGCATCCGATAGCGCACATATTTACAGCTTATTCATTCGTCAAAATAATGGTTGTACGGGAATTTACAGAGACACGCTCAATTACCAACTGCCTTCCTTTGTATCCAATGACAGTTTTGGACTTTGCGGCGATTTATCCCCAGTGCAGCTGAATCAGGGCGGAAATCCCGATTTGATCTACAATTGGTCGCCTGCTACTGGTTTGAGCAGTACAAATTCAGCATCGCCAATACTTACTCCAACTGGAAATATTACCTACACAGTAACCATCACTGCGCCCAATGAAGGCGACAGCTGCACTGCTGTTCAAGCGTTTACAGTATTGGCCGACAGTTTCGAATTCCGTGCGCTGGAAGATACTTTGGTCTGTGATAATGCCATAAGTCTTTATGCAATAAGTAATACAGCAACAGAGCATACCTGGTCGCTCGACCCTAATTTTAATCTAATACTTGGCTATGGTAATCCATTTTTTACCAATGTCAACACCGAAACGGTGTTTTATGTCCGTGGCCGAAATGCCTTTGGCTGCGAGGCTGTAGACTCAGTTCGGGTGCGTGTGCGGACAAGTCCTATAGCTGTAAATTTTGCCATGAGTAGCATTTCATGCGGCGATTCGCTCACCATTCAGTTTTCAGATTTAACCAACGATACGCTTCAAAATCCAATCGCAAACTGGAATTGGAACTTTGGTGATAATAGCAGTTCTCAAATTCAAAATCCTGTTCATACTTATCAGCAGGGCGGAAATTATCAGGTCAGCCTATCGGTGAATGGCACTGTGGGCTGCGAAGGAAATTTGCCACAAATAATATCTTTAAATCTGCCGGAACTTAATTTTCCGAATGATACAATTGTCAATTGCCCTGGCAATTCCTTGAATTTGAATCCAAATGCCGATACTTCGCTCAGCTACAGTTGGAGTCCGTCAAATTTGCTCGATAATCCGCTTTCGCCAAATCCTATTGCTAACACTCAACTAACACAGATTTTTAGCGTTACGGTAAGTGGAATTATTCAACTTGGCAGTTCTGGGACCGATACCTGCAGTATTGTCAGAACTATTACTGTTTTTGTTCCTGAACCAATTAGTCTCTCGGCCGGGGCCGACAGTAGCTATTGTTCGAATCAGGTCAGCCTGAATGGACAAACGAATGCTGCAAATATTGAATGGTCGAACAATGTTGATTTTAGCTCAATTTTATCCGACAGCCTCAGTTTTTCATTGCAACAAAATGCTGCTAATCAGTGGTATTATATCAGGGCAATAGATGCCTTTGGATGCAGCAGAATTGATTCAGTCAATATCAATCAAAATGCCTTTACTGCCTCTTTAGATTCTGTGGCAATAGCCTGCCCCAATCAGCCAGCAGTACTGGATGTGAGTGTTTCCAATAGTAATTTCAATTACAGTTATAATTGGTCGCCTGATAGCCTTTTACTTTCCGGACAGGGTACAAATAGCATCAGCACTTCGCCCGATTCTAGTCAACTTTATCAGGTGCTGGTCAGTAATCAGTTCGGATGTTCGGTCAGTTTAAGTGCTACTGTCAATGTTTCAAGTACCATACCTTTGGTAGATGCTACTGCTGCTCCCGATACCGTTTACAATGGACAAAGCGTTCAACTCGCTACCATTCAAAACGCTGCTTATACTTATTTTTGGCAGGCAAGTCCTGGTTTGAATGTGCAAAATATTTTTAATCCAACGGCTGTTCCCGATGAACCAACCCTTTATATCGTTAGGGTTACAGATGCTTTTGGTTGTACTAATACTGATTCTGTTTTTGTTTTTCTGAAAAACTTTGATTGCGACGAGCCATACATTTTTGTTCCTAATACCTTTACACCGGATGCTGACGGCACCAATGATGTTCTTTTTGTGCGGGGTAATGTTCTTACAGAAATGTATTTTGCCATTTATGACCGTTGGGGGGAGCTTGTTTTTGAAACAACCGATCAGAATATAGGCTGGGATGGTACTTTTAGAGGAAAAGCCCTTTCGCCCGATGTCTATGGCTACTACTTACGCTATAAATGTATTGGCCAATCGACCGAAGAAAAACCAAAATTTAAGAAAGGTAATATAACGCTCATAAGATAATGAATAAGCTATTTTTAATCTTACTGATGCTTGTCCTTTCGGCATACAGTTTTGCACAAGATGAGGACGACGAAAACGATGTGGTTGCCAGCTGTCACATCGATTTACCAGATTCTTTTGAACCTAATGTAGAAATGGGTAAAATAATGGAAGTGGAAGTCAGGAATGTCCATAGTTTTGACGTAAAAATAATGGATAACTGGGGAAAAAAAGTATTGGAATCCATTATGGAAGTTGAAGATTCTTACAATAAGCCAAATCAGCATGTAAAATTATTGGAAAACGGAGTGGACGATATTCATTATAACAAAGATTTGAAAACAGCTGATTATCAGTTTAGTATTCAGGCAGTTTGCAATGACGGAACCCTGCTACATCATTATGGTAATATTCATTTAAAAAGAACGGAACATAAATAAGACTTTATGCGACGAATTTTATACTTATTGGTTTTTCTCTTTGCCTCTGCACAAATCAGGGCTCAGGATTTGCATTACACCCAGTTCGATTTTGCCCCGCTTAATC
>CANETR010000442.1 GCA_947441325.1 Saprospiraceae bacterium | reverse complement strand
TTGATAATTTGATAATTTGATAATTTGATAATTTGATAATTTGATAATCGAAGATTTTTTCCAAAGGTTTCAACCTTTGAGGAAAAACAATAGCAGAAGAGCGCGGTATTTTAATGCCGCAGTAGAGGAAAGAGCTATTTAGTTCAAAGTGGCCAGGTACGAGGTACTAGTATTGAGGAAAGAATGAAAGATTCTAATTTCTTCTCGTCCTAGAGACGAGACTACCTTCTAATTTCTGAATTTAAAAGTCTCTTAATCTAGCGTCTCTTAATCTAAAGTCTTAAATTCTAACTTCTACCTTCCGACTTTCCTAGAAATGCTCAATACTCAATGTTCAATGATAAATGCTCAATACTCAATGTCTAAATAATATGTTTTGGTCAAATTGCATACAAAGGGATAAACTCCTATTTTTATTTTTTCTGGCTTTTATTGCCGGACAGGCGCTTTTCACTATAAAAGGGGTTGAAACTTTCCCTTTTTGGAATTATGGCATGTACTCTGAAAAAAGTAATAAACCGAAGTATTTAGAGCATAGCAAATTGCTGTTAAATGATCTTGAATTTGATTTGAATAAAGCGCCTTTTTCAAAGGTTTATATGGAATATCAATTGGCAAATGCAGAAAAATCTGAAACTTTTGGCCTATGGTTAAAGGCATACCTTGAAAGGCATACGGACATAAAAGTAGAAAAGGCTGTTATTATACATCAGTATTATAGCGCTGATAAACCTTATAAACTAATTCGTACAAATGAGCAACCGATATATCAGCATTGACAGTCGGGAAGATGCACGTTTGCAATTAACACGTATTATTGCAGCTACCCTTTTGCTCATCTGGATTTGCAGACTCTGTCAGGGAATTGGTCTTTCGCAGCTGATGCAGCCTATTTTTTCTGATACAAAAGCAGACCGTTTTTATTGGTTACTCGACAGTGTTGGGATTTTAAAGGCTTTAATTCAATTTATGCCACTTTCTTTGGGTATTGACTTATTACTTTTCATTTTGCCGATTTTGATGATTGCCTACCCCTCAAATCGAATTTATGCCCTGTTTTACCTGCCAATAATCGTACTTTATTTTTCGGCATACAATGTTTCCGCTACACATCAGGAGCATACGCTTATTGGAGCCATTGCAATGGCATTTTTGCTTTGTTTCAAAGAAAACCTGAGTTTTTCAACAGTTTTTTCAGCAATTCGATATTATACCTGTTTCTTGATGGCCTCTGCCTTCTTTTGGAAACTTAGCCGAGGAGCTTTATGGCATGAAGGACAAATGATCAACACACTGAAGATACAACATGCTTCATTGTTAACATCTGCTGATAGTTCGCTGTATAGCGACTGGATTAACTATCTTATTGACAACCCAATGTTTGCCAACGGCTTGTGGTGGGGCGCTGCACTGATTGAACTAAGCTTCTTGTTTGGTTTTTTCAGCAGAAGATTCGACAGCATACTTTTTTGGCTTTTTTGGCTCTTTATCATAGCAGATTTCTTTGTTATGGGGCTACATTTTTGGGAATTGGGCATACTTTCACTTTTGTTTTGGAAAAGGTACAGCCAAGTATTCGATTAATTTATTTTCGAACTGAATTTGTATTGATTATCTAAGTCAATGACTTTTCTGCCTAAATTTCCCATAGTTCAACCTGAAAGTGTTTAAAGACAAAGGAAAATTATTTAAAAAATTTAGCCCCTTTAAAATATCGATTCATAAAATTGATTAACTTAGTGTTGTTAAACAAAAATAATATCTATGAGTCAGTTTTATATGATTGAATTTGAGTTGCCCGAAGTGCTGAATCCCAAGTTTTTATCTAAAATTCCCCAACAGCGGAGTAAAATAGATGAGCTGATGGCTTTGGGTAAAGTGCGCTCCTATTCCCTATCTGAAGACCGCAGCAGGCTATGGATGGTAGTGGTTGCCGAAACAGAAGATGATGTTAACGAGATCCTGGATGAAATGCCCCTGAATCGTATGATGAGCAATCAAATTATACCATTGATGTTCCATTTCTCAAATGAAAATATCATGGCAATGTCATTGAATTAGAAACTTAATATTATAATAATAAAAGGCTTTAAAACTTAACCAAGTTTTAAAGCCTTTTTGCATTATATGATGATGAATTGGCCTATTTAAGAGGAACTTCTATGTGTACAATTTCTTTTTCAGAGCAGTCTCTGAAAAAATTAAGGCAACCTTTGACGGAAATTGCCAACTCAGATGGCTCAGTCTCATTGAATTCAGAAGAATGTACAAAGGTATAAGCTCCGTATCTGTTAGTTACAATCCAGCCAATTCCTCCTATGTGAACAATATCCTCTATGAAAGCAAAAACAGTGAGTTTATATCGTTCAAACTCGCTCAATAACTCATTTATCCAATCTCTCAGATCAGATCGGTTTCTTGCTTTTTCAGTTTCCAAAACTATAAAAGTACCGTTTGAGAGCATCACCCAGTAGGGATATACAGAAGGGATAACTTTTGACAATACCGATTTTAATTCTTCGGGCGCTATATTTTTCATTTGGCTAATTAGGGATAGTTAATAAATCCTTACAAATTTACCCAAAATCAGAAAAACATACAATAGGCCTTGTTCCTGCTTAACATACTCTAAGAAATCAATTGAATGATATGAAAAAATTATTAAGCTAGGAAAGTAAGGATTTTAATAGCATAAAGAGTATTGGTGAAAAAGGAATTATCCATAGCCAAAAATAATTTTTCCTTTGCGGCAATGCTGATTCTACCTCTTCGGGCTGTACCCATCTGCCTTCCCAGGCCGATGCCAAAAGCCATTTGTAACGATTGTGCAGCAAAATCAAGGATGGCAAAAGCAACAATGTTATCAGTGTAGCCACAATAAGACCAAAAGCTACAGAAATTGCCATAGGGATAAGAAATTGCGCCTGAAGGCTTCTTTCAAGTATCAATGGCCCCAAACCAAGAACGGTCGTAATTGAGGTCAACCAGATTGCCCTAAAACGCGATATGCCTGCATTATAGACCGCATCGTTGGTACTCATCCCCTCCTTTATATTGTCATTGTATGC
>CANETR010000441.1 GCA_947441325.1 Saprospiraceae bacterium | reverse complement strand
TTTACCAACCAAAATACCTAATCTACTGGTGAATGGTGCTTCTGGTATTGCTGTGGGTATGGCTACCAATATGTTGCCACATAATTTAACTGAAGTTATTGATGGAATTATTGCTTTTATCAATGATCCTGAAATCAGCATTGACGATCTTATGCAATTCGTTAAGGCGCCTGATTTTCCTACCGGCGGTACCATTTACGGACTTAATGGTGTACGCGAAGCTTATCTCACCGGTCGCGGAAGGGTAGTAGTGCGCGGAAAATCTGAGATAGAAGTTATCGATGGCAGAGAAACTATTATTATATCTGAAATTCCATATCAGGTTAACAAAGCCAACCTCATTCAGAAAATTGCAGAATTGGCCAATGAGAAAAAAATCGAGGGAATCAGTGATGTTCGCGATGAATCGGATCGTGATGGAATGCGCATCGTTATTCAGTTACGCCGCGATGCCAATGCCAATGTTGTATTGAGCCATTTGTACAAATATACTGCCTTGCAGTCATCTTATGGTGTAAATAATATCTGCTTGGTAGATGGCCGTCCAAGACTGCTCAATCTGAAAGAACTGATGACAGAATTTTATAAATTCCGTCTTGAGGTGATTACCAAGCGTTCTATTTATGAAAAACGTAAGGCCGAGGAAAGAGCACATATCCTTCAAGGTTTGCTTGCTGCAATGGACAGCAAAGATAAAATGGATGAGGTCATTAGCAGAATCAGAGCTGCCAAAACTACTGAAGATGCAAAAGCCTCCTTGATGGAAATGGATTTCAGTGAGGGTAGCAATTCGGTAGATACCTTCCTGAAAGAACATCCGCTAGAAGCTGACAGACTTTCTGAAGAACAGGCTAAGGCCATTTTGGAAATGCGTTTGCAGCGTTTGGTGGGTCTTGAAAGAGATAAGATTTTAGCTGAGTTCAAACAATTACTTGCAATAATTATAGACCTAACAGAAATTCTTAACAGTGAAGAGCGCCGCAAACAGGTTTGTAAAGATGAACTTACAGAGGTTCGCGACAAATACGGCGATCAACGTCGCACCGATATTACCTATGCTGAAGGTGAAATCAGCATTGAAGATATGATCAAAAATGAAAAGGTTATTGTTACCATTTCACATTTGGGTTATATCAAACGCACCCCAATGACTGAGTATCGTACTCAAACAAGAGGAGGCGTAGGTGCCAAGGCTGCCGACAAGCGCAATGAAGACTTCATGGAACATCTTTTCGATTCCAATACACATGACTATTTATTGCTCTTTACTCAAAAAGGCCGCTGCTATTGGATCAGAGTATATGAATTGCCCGAAGGAAATAAAACATCTAAAGGTCGTGCCATACAAAATCTGCTACAATTGGGCGAAAATGATAAAATTAAAGCCTTTATACGTTTAGAGAATTTGAATGATAGAGATTTTCTCGAAAATCACTTCATCATGTTTGCTACCAAGCATGGTTTAGTCAAGAAAACTCCACTTGAAGCTTACTCACGTCCACGTACCGGTGGAATTGCAGCCATCACTTTCCGCGAAGATGATGCACTGATCGAAGCCAAACTCACCAAAGGTAATTCACATATTCTTTTGGCATCTAAAGCTGGAAAAGCCATTCGATTCATAGAGACTGATGTACGTTCAATGGGTCGTACCGCTACTGGTGTAAAAGGTATGGACATTGAAGGCGAAAATGATGAACTTATCGGAATGGTTTGCGTGGAAGAAGGCGACAACAAACTCATTCTTGCAGTTTCGGAAAACGGTATCGGAAAAAGAACCGATATTGATGAGTACCGCATACAATCTCGTGGTGGTAAAGGTATTAAAACCATCAATGTTACCGATAAAACGGGTCAGTTGATTTCTATTAAGGCGGTTACCGATAGTGACGATTTGATGATTATCAACAAATCCGGACTTACCATCAGAATTGCCGTAAAAGAATTGCCAATCAGTGGACGTGCTACTCAGGGTGTAAAACTCATTAACATCAAATCTGGTGATTCAATTGCTGATGTGTCTTTGATAGTAGACGGACAATTGGAAGAGCCTGAAATTGAAGAAACTAATTCAGAGGAATAGCCCATGCAATTATCATGGCATAGTTCTTGCAATTTTTGATTTAATTCTAAAAACATTATAATTATCTAAAACAAAAACTTCTGATGAAAAACTTATTTACAGCAGTCCTGCTTTTTACTGCTTGCACTGTTTTTGCCCAGAAAAGCGGATCTGCCGCTCGCATTGCTGCCATTACTAGTTTGGAAGAGTATAAACTAAACATGCAGTTTAAAGACAAATTGGAATACGCACTGGAGAATATTGAAATTTCCTGCAATGATCCTAAAACTTCCGATGATCCAGAAACCTGGAGAAATAAAGGAGAGATTTGTGCTGCAGTTGCTGTTGACGATCAACTTTCAAAGAAATACAAAAAAGTATCCGGAGATGCCTTCGTAGCTTATGAAAAAGCATTAAGCATGGAAGAAAGCAGAGCAAAGGTTAAAGAAAAAACTGTTGACAAAATTGCCGGAAAGCAATTGTTTATTGACGGTTTTACTCAAACAGCCAGAGCGCTTTATCGCCAGGGTTCATTTGCTTTCAATGAACAAAATTATGAACTTTGCTTCGATTTATTCAGTAAACTAACCCAGATATCGGGTAGAACAGCTGGCTTTGACCTCAAGAAAAGAATATCACTTACTTTTGAATCTGACAAAGAAGAGATTAATATGGAAACAAATGCGGCTTTTCTTGGCGGTATAGCTGCTGTGAAAGTTGGAAAAGTTGAAGAAGCTGAAAAATTGTTATTACCACTAATGACTGGTAAAAAGATTAAAGATGATGACATCAAAACCTGTTATCGTGTACTAAGCGGTGGTTATTTCGATAAAGGCCAAAAAGACAAAGCCAAAGCCTTGGTTGCTGATGGCAGAAAACAATTTCCTGGCGATTTTGATATGCTTATCACCGAAATCAATATTGCCTTACAGGAGGGAAGACTTGCTGAACTCGAAGGTCAGTTGAAACAAGCTGTTGAACAAGATCCTAATAACCCAATGCTACATT
>CANETR010000440.1 GCA_947441325.1 Saprospiraceae bacterium | reverse complement strand
TACTTCTTCTTTTCCAAGCAGTTCTATCATTTCAAAAACACCAGGGCCTTTCATCGTTCCCGAAAGGGCCAAACGCAACAAGGGAAGCACATCGCCAAATTTAAGTGCATTTTCATTGATAAAAGCCTCCACCGCTGCCTGAACCGCCAGGGCTTTGTAATCTGAAAGAGCATTGAGTTTATCACTAAGGGCATTAAAAACAGTCTTTTTGCTGCTGTCCCAGGCTTTTCCCACCTTTTTCTCAAAATCCTTGCCTTCATTGTCCATCATCAGCTTGTAGTCGGCTGCCTTGAAGAGGTAGTAAGCTTTTTCGGGAAATTCCTTTACAAATTCCACCCTTTCTTTCATCAGCGTTGCAACTCCTTCGAGATATTCATCGCAGACTTTTTCCTCAAAAGCAGCAGCTTCGACATAGGGTTTCATCTTCTGCGCCAATGCTTTATCGGACATTTTCATAATATACTGCTGATTGAACCAGCGCGCCTTGTCGAAATCGAATCGGGCACCGCTTTTCGACACTCTTTCCAATTCAAAGGCGCTAACCAAATCATCCAGACTAAAAATTTCCTGCTCATCGCTTGGATGCCAGCCCAGAAGGGCCAGAAAGTTCAAAACTGCCTCAGGCTCAAAGCCCCATTCTCTGAAACCGAGGGCCATATCCTCCGCATTGTTAGGATTGACAAAATTGAGCGGAAACACAGGAATGCCAAACTTAGCTCCATCGCGCTTGCTTAGTTTTCCTTTGCCATCGGGACGTAGAATGAGCGGCAGATGCGCAAAGGTTGGCATAGCATCGGCCCAGCCAAGGTATTTATACAGAAAAATATGCAGGGGTGTACTTGGCAACCATTCCTCTCCTCTGATGACATGGGTAATTTTCATATGATAATCATCCACAACATTGGCCAAGTGATAGGTTGGCATTCCATCGCCTTTGAGCATTACCTTATCGTCCATGTCATTGGTCGAATAGTTAACCTCATCACGTATCAAATCGCTAAAAACAATCTGTTCATTTGCAGGCAGTTTTATACGAATGACATAGTCTCCCTGTTCGATTTTTTCTTTGACATAGGACTCGGGCTTTGTCAGCGAATTATTCAATAAAAGCCTTGATGATGCGTCATATTTAAAGGTCTTAGCTTCCGATTCGTACTGTTTTCTGAGCGCATCGAGCTCCTCGGCAGTATCGAATGCATAATAGGCATGTCCACTGGCGATAAGCTGTTCGGCAAATTGTCGGTACATGGGTTTTCTGTCCGATTGACGATAAGGTCCATAAGGGCCTCCCTCAAAAACACCTTCTTCGGGTGAAATGCCCAACCACTTAAGCGCTTGCATGATGTATTCCTCGGCACCGGGTACAAAACGTGTCTGATCGGTATCTTCAATACGAAGTATAAATGTTCCGCCAGTCTTTTTTGCCAAGAGATAGTTATAAAGGGCTGTTCGGACGCCTCCAATATGCAGGGCACCTGTGGGACTTGGTGCAAAACGTACTCTGACCGGCTTATTCATGCTGTTTTATGCTAATAATGTTTTGTTTAGATTGTTTTTCCGCTGCAAAGTTAAGATTGAATTCTTGGAAAAAAAATAAATTTTTAAAGCTTTTCGGAGAAGTTTTTTAGCTGATGCAGACAAGGCTGTCTTTGGTATTCCAGTTGAAATTGCAAAAAAAACGCACTATCTTTGAAAAAAATAAGCTGAGATGTGGTATCCGGTTAAAACTCCTTTTTTTATAAAATTATTCTTTCCTAAACTGCTCTGCGCCATGCCGAAAGCAGTGAAACCCACATTGTATCTAAGCTTTGACGATGGACCAAATGCCGAGCAAAGTCCCTGGGTTTTGGATACTTTAAAAAAATACCAGGCAAAAGCTACTTTCTTTTGCATAGGTAAAAAGGTTGAGGCGCATCCCGAAATCGTACAACAGATTTTGGAGGAAGGACACCGTTTGGGCAACCACAGTTATAGTCACCTGAATGGGTGGAAAAGCAAAAATTCAGCATATATCGAAGACGTAGAACGCTGTGCTGCTGTTACAAATACTAAACTTTTTCGCCCGCCTTATGGTCGAATTGGGCTTAGACAGTTGACTGCCCTGCAGAAAAAAAACTATCAGATTGTGCTTTGGGATGTACTTTCAGGCGATTTTGACCCTGTGCTAAGTAAGGAACAGTGTCTGAAAAATGTTTTGCAAAACTCGAAAAATGGTAGTATTATTGTATTTCACGACAGTGCAAAAGCATTTGAAAAGCTAACTTATGTACTCCCTCTTGTTTTGGAACATTACCAAAAATTGGGTTTTGAATTCAAATCACTTTAAACAATCCGATGTTAAAAACTTTTTTATCCCTTGCTTTAATTTTAGTATTGCTGAGCAGTTTTTATTATTTCTACGGCAAAAGCAGTGCAGCGCTCAATTTGGCTGCCACTCATGTCGAAGCGATAAGCCTTGAATACTATACAAACAGGGGTATGGGTCAAAACAAAGCAGCACAAAAATTAAGTCTCAGAGAGGAAATAGAAAGAGTCGACCTGCAGTTTCTCAAAGACCCTAAAATGGCAGCCGTCAGCTATGAATCCCTACTCAAAAAAGACCCGGGCAATAACAGTTTGCACCTTAGGCTGGGCATGATTTACCTGAAGCTCAAGCAATATGATGCTGCCAAAGAGCATTTTTATTTTGTTTATGAAAATCAAGAATCCGGTCTTCAGCCCGATGCTGCCTGGTTTCTGGGCTTAATTTCAGTGATTGAAGATGACAAAGTTGCTGCAAAAGACTACCTGCAGGAATCTGTTATAAAAAGATGCTCCTACAAGAAAGAAGCCGCAGAATTACTTGCTAGTCTGTAAAAATGCATTTAAGCAACTGAACAAAAACAACTATAGCTTTCCGCGAAAACCACGCTAAATTAGTTTGGCCTGATAAAAATCAAATTTTATTTATCATTTACAAATCTGTTTTTCTGAAGGAAAAAATCAGTATCGAAGATCCGCGTTTATCTGTATTTGCAGTTTTATCGCTGTTTTAAAAACAATGGTTTTAAACACGGATATAGGGAGATAATAC
>CANETR010000439.1 GCA_947441325.1 Saprospiraceae bacterium | reverse complement strand
TACCTTTCCAAGCGGAAAATATTATATCAATGGAGATGTACAATATTATTATACCGAAAGAAACGGTTACAGAATGCCCGCTTATCACAGAATGGATTTAGGTGCTACCTATTATTTCAAAAAGAAAAAACGCTGGGAAAGCAATCTTAATTTTTCTGTCTATAATGCTTATGGGCGTAAAAATCCATACACAATTGATTTTCAAGATGACCCTGATGATCCCGACAAAATCCAGGCAGTTAAGATATATTTATTCAGATTCGTACCTTCCATCACTTACAATTTCAATTTTTAATAACATGAAGACATACTTAAGATTATCAATATTAAGCTGTTCGCTCTTTTTTATGTATTCTTGTTCTGAGGTAATTGAAATTGAGATTATTGATGCAGAACCTCAAATAGTAATAGAGGGAAGTGTCGGGACAAATGGAGACAGCTCAGAAATTAAAATTTCAAAATCGGTTAATCTATATGCCGATAATGTATTTCCAACTGTGAGCAATGCAATTGTAATCCTCAGCGATGATTTTGGCAATCGGGATACCTTAATTGAAACAAGTAGTGGCACATATAAAAGCAATCATATTTTTGGACAAATAGGTGCAACCTATAATCTGGAAGTTCAAACTGAAAATAAAATACTCTCTGCCATATCTAGCATTCCAAATCAAGTCAATTTCGACAGTTTGATTATCATAGAAAATATAGCTACAACTGGCGGTCCAGGCGGCCCAGGAGGAGGAACTCCAGGAGAAATTCGTTACCAGGTATTTGTTGTTTTTCAAGACCCGCCGATTGAAAAAAATTATTATCGTTTTGTGGAATATGTCAATGGTGTCCAAAAAAGCAGAATTTACATTAGCGATGATCGATTGACTGACGGTTTAACAAACAAACTTATACTTAGAAATTCGAAAAAATACCTCTCAGGAAATGTGGTTACTTTTGAAATGCAATGTATAGAGAAAGCTATTTATGATTATTTTAATAGTTTTGAAAACCTGAACGGAGGGCCACAGTCCTCCTCTACTCCGGCTAATCCTTATACAAATATCATTGGTTCCAAACTTGGATATTTCAGCGCACATACTGTTCAGAAAATTAGTTACACAATTCCGTAGTACTGGCAAAAAATTATATTTTTTGACGCTATATCTTATTGCTTTCATCACCTAATTTCATTTTTACTTGTCAGACATTGTCATTATTTAGTCGAAACAAAGCTTTTAATTGCTAAAAATTATGTTATTTCGAACTAAATTTTGAGCTAAAACAATGAAAAAAAATAACTGTCTGCTTTTCCTGCTGTTTTTGTTATTTTCGAATTCAGTTTTCGGGCAGATGCCTGATATGAGCAAGATAAAACTGAGTATAAAAGGCAACATAATTGACTCCCTTTCTAGAAAACCGCTAGAATTCGCCGCAGTGTCAATCTTTACAAACGACTCACTTATTGGGGGCACTATAACGGACATTGATGGAGATTTTGAAATTAAAAATCTTCAAGCTGGGTCTTACAAATTAAAATTTGATTTTATCGGATACCGTTCAAAATCCCTGGATTCAATAAAGGTAAAACCAGAAACCTTTGTCACAAATGTAGGTAGGATAATGTTGGCGGAGGAACAGAAAATACAGTCTGAGGTTGTTGTAAAAGCTGAGAAATCCCTCATGCAATTAGGGCTTGACAAAAGAGTATTTAATGTAGAAAAAAGCAGCCTTGCTGATGCCGAAAACGCTACTGAAGTACTCAGGGGCACACCTGGTGTAATTTTAGACAAAGACGATGCAGTAAATGTTAGAGGAAAAGTTGTTTCCATTTTTATCAATGGAAAACCTACCGGCCTTAGCGGCGAAAACCAGACTGCAATCTTAAAACAGATTCCAGCCAATAACATAAAAAGCATCGAAATAATGAACAACCCATCGGCTAAGAATGCTCCAGATGGCGGTTCTGGTAGCATTATCAACATTGTGCTGAAGAAAAATAACCTACAGGGTCTCACCGGTACGCTCAATGCTGGTATTGGTACAAATGCACTGGCTTTCAATGATAAACCAGAGGGCTACTGGTTCAACAAATACAATGGTGGGCTCAGCCTGAATTACAAATCGAGAAAATTTAATATTTTTTCCAATATCAATCTCAACGACCGTAAATCTTTCAGCACAGGAGAAAGTTCCCGCTATAATATTTTGCCAGATTCTGCCTACTATTTCAATACTTTCAACGATGGTCGTAACGGAAGCCAATCTATTTGGGGACGTATTGGGGCCGATTATAATATCAATGAAACGAACACCCTTTCTTTTCAAGTAAACAGCAGTCCAAGCAGAGGAAATAACAGTGGACTGGTAAAATATGATAATTTCGATGCCGACTCTATCCTAAGCGGTTTTGACCGTCGATTCAACAGTAGTGAAAACAATGGGAATTCAACAACTTACAACCTTATCTACTCGATTATTTTCCCGGAAAAGGATTCGACTGGTGCAAAAATTCTGGACAACATAGGTAAGATGGGCGAAAACAGAGAATTAGTTTTTGATATTCAATATAGTGACAATGTAAACAATAATTCCAGTTTTTTCAATGTAAAACATTTTGACAATTCAGATGTCGAAATTCCGCGAAATGAAGAAAAACAGGATATTTACAACCTTGGAACATCTTATTCAGCTATGTTGAGGGCAGATTACACGCATCCGTTTCCAAAAAAAGAGATGAAATTCCAAAGCGGTTATCATTTGACCCTGTCTAATAACAGAAACGATTTTAGATACCTGAATTTTGATAGCTTAAGTGGCGAAATGCAAAATGACAGCAGCAGATCTAATATCTTCAGTTACAAACAGCAAATACAAGCTATTTACGGTACTTTCAGTCATAAATGGAGCAAAAATTGGTCGGCAGAATATGGGTTGAGACTTGAATATGCTGATGTAAGACCCTTTTTGGAAAGCAGCGGACAGGCCTTCCCATGGAGCTATTTTGGATTTTTCCCTACGCTGAATATTGCCTGCGATATTTCTGAAACCAGTCAGTTTGGTATAGAATTGGGACGACAGATAGG
>CANETR010000438.1 GCA_947441325.1 Saprospiraceae bacterium | reverse complement strand
CATATTAGGCAATGAAAAGACATGTTAATTTTCAAGTTCTTCGATACTCAATAAAAGTTTTGATGCTGGAACCAGTTCTGATTCTTTTACATACAACTCTTTTACTGTACCTGCTGAGGCTGCAGATATGGTATTCTCCATTTTCATAGAAACTAAAATCATGAGAGGCTCACCTTCTTCAACTTTTTGACCGGGACTCACTAAGATTTTTAGAATTTCGCCAGGCATTGGAGATTCATAAGCGCCTTTAATTTTTTCCTGTTTTTTTTCTGGATAACGCTCTGCGACTAAAATTTCTAAAGAAGCAGACTCGGGATGATGAACAAAATACTTTTGATCATTTGATGCAATCACAAAAAAGCTTTGTTCGCAATTGTTCAACAAGATTCTAATCTCATTTCCTTTTGTAATTTTGATACTGAGCCTGTACTCTTTAGCATCAGAAATTACCTGAAATGTATTATTGGAAATTTGGCGATAATTTAATTCAAATACCTCTCCGGAAACATAAAAAGTTTCTTTTTGAAGACTGTAAAAATTATTTCTCCAGCCAGATGGAATTTGAGGATATTTTTTCTCTTCAAAACGTGTATTGATTCTGAACAAGAGCAATGCAAAAGCTGCTTCCAAAAGATGCTGCCTTGGGATTGTCAATTCCTGTTCAAGTGGAAATTTCTCGGCAATAAAATGTGTGTCGTAATCACCATGTATAAAATGAGGATCTTCCAATAATTTTATCAAAAAAAGCTGATTGCTGATCAAACCTTGGCAGCGCAATTTTTTAAGATAATAACTCATTTTTCTAATTGCAGAGAATCGATCTTTATCGAAGCTGATAATTTTTGCAATCATAGGATCGTATAGAATACCAATCTCCGCTTCATTTTCTATAGCTGAGTCTATTCTTATGCCACTCGATTCGGGAGCATGCCAATCCAAGATTTTACCTGTAGCAGGGAGGAAATTATTTGAAGGATTTTCTGCATATAGTCTGCATTCCAAAGCATAACCATTTTGAATCAGGTCCTCTTGGTTAATGGGCAAAACATCACCTTCGGCAATGCTGATTTGCAATTGTACCAGATCTAATCCACTCACAGCTTCTGTTACAGGATGTTCTACCTGCAATCGCGTATTCACTTCCAAAAAATAAAAGCCTTCATTTTCAGTGTAAATAAACTCCACTGTACCTGCATTGTCGTAACCAATATTTCGACAGAGATTAAGCGCTGCATTTGCAATATCATCTCTTATTTCTTTTGTAAGAACGGGCGAGGGTGATTCCTCTATGATTTTTTGATAGCGTCGTTGTAAAGTACATTCTCTTTCGAAAATATGAATAATGTTGCCATGTTTATCACCAAGAACCTGTATTTCGATATGCCTGGCAGAAGGAAAATAACGCTCAATCAGCAAACTAGGATTACCGAAACTTTTTTCGGCCTCTCTGGCTGCCGCTGCAATGGCATCTTTTAAAAATTGTGCGTCGTGTACAATACGCATTCCCTTACCTCCACCCCCAGCAGATGCTTTGAGTAAAAGCGGAAAACCTATTTCAAGACCTTTTTGATATAGAAATTCAACTGACTGATTTTCCCCGCTGTAGCCCGGAATGACTGGAACAACTGCTTTTACAGCAATTTCTTTAGCATTGGCTTTTAAGCCCATTTGTTCAATTGCATGAGGATTAGGACCAACCCAAATCAACCCTTCCTCTAAAACCCTTTGAGCAAAAGCTGCATTTTCACTCATAAAGCCATAGCCGGGATGAATGGCATCGGCCGAAGCCATTTTGGCTGCCTCAATTATTTTATCTTGATTTAAATATGTGTCGCCTAAAGTGTTTCCTTCAAGGAGTATTGCAAGGTCGGCTTCTTGTACAAATGGCATATTCGCATCTGCCTCACTGTAAATTACAAGCGATTTAATTCCCGAATTTTTACAGGTTCTGATAATTCTTCTGGCAATTTCGCCACGATTCGATATTAGAAGGCAGCTTATTTTCCTTTTCATAAGGTTCTTTTAGGCAATATTCGGGAAAAATGTGCAAAAGTGTATGTTCTAAAAACAAATTTAAACTGAAAAAGCCTGACATTTCTGTCAGGCTTTCTAGTCGGGGTTGCAGGACTCGACCCTGCGACCCCCTGGTCCCAAACCAGGTACGCTACCAACTGCGCTAAACCCCGATTCACATAACAGTTAAAGTGGCGGAGAGAGCGGGATTCGAACCCGCGGTACCCCTTACGAAGTACGACAGTTTAGCAAACTGTTGGTTTCAGCCACTCACCCATCTCTCCGGGTTAACTGAAATCAATTTAAAAGCGCATTTGATACGCTGCTTTTAAAACGTGGATGCAAAGATAGGTCTAATTCTGTTTTATCAAAATCTTTGACCTAAAAATTTAAAAAAAATCTTTAAATACTTAGGATTTTCTTGGTCTTGACTTTACGAATTTATCTAAATGTAATAAAAACAAGCATTTGAAAAAAATACAAAATATTGGTGGAAGTATCGCTTTTATGCTTTAATTTGCATCATGTAATCAAATACCATTTGTATGATCGAAAAAATTAAAGCACTCGCTACGGAAGTCTATCCTGAGTTGATTAAAATAAGAAGGCATATGCATATGTATCCTGAATTATCCTTTCAGGAGTATGAAACCGCTAAATTTATAAAAAGTGTTTTAGCATCCTGGTCTATTGATGACGTGCAAACCATAGCCAACACGGGTGTTATGGCAAAAATTTATGGAAAAAAACCTGGCAAGAAAAATGTGGCACTAAGGGCTGATATCGATGCATTGCCTATTCCAGAACAAAATAAGACCGAATACGTATCGCGCAATCCTGGCATTATGCATGCCTGCGGGCATGACTTTCATACAGCATCTTTACTGGGCAGCGCCTATATCCTCAATAAATTGAGAGATGAATGGGAAGGCACCTTTACGCTTGTATTTCAGCCTGGCGAGGAAAAACTTCCTGGTGGGGCGACTCTAGTTATTGGTGGTGGGCATCTCGACAATCCTAGGCCAGACTATATTTTGGGCCAACATGTTGAACCTGAAATGGAAGTTG
>CANETR010000437.1 GCA_947441325.1 Saprospiraceae bacterium | reverse complement strand
CAGTGAGGCAAACTTTTTATGATCCCTGATATCGGCAAAATTCCAGACAAAATAGCGGCCTACATGGCAGGAGCTAAGCAGTAGTAAGAGTAGAAGGGGAAAAAGGTGTTTTTTCATTAGCTTTTACATTGCTGCGAAGATAGAAATATTAGTTTTGGATACAAAAATTCGCAGCCTATACATTTGTTTTACATTTTTAAAACAAAACGCTTGTAAGTGGTGCAGCTTATATAAGTAAACTAAAAAGCAAGGAACTCTAAGCGGGGAGATAAGGTGAGGTTTTTCCTGTGAGAATATGTTTGATTTTAGTGATTTGTGTTTTCAATTCCGGGACACTGGATGAATCAAATAACCATTCAACATTTTTAATTTCAAAATCGGTAATAACTGAATTTACAAATGAAATACATGTTTTTACATTTCTTTATTCTTGATATCAGTTATTAAAGTGCAATTAGTTTAGTACCATATTAAATTTTCACCCAATCTGTTGTATATGGATTTTCTAAATGATATAAACCTGGTTCAAACTTTTGTGTCACCAAAATAATTTGAAGTACTGTTTTCATTTCTCTGTGGATATTTTCTGCTCTTTCTTCATCTTCTTCACCCCATCCCAATATTTCCGCTATATCAGATTCTACTGAGGAATTACCATAAGGTCTTTTGGGATCAATTGCCGCTGCTCCATATTCCGCACCCCACCACACAACGTAGGAGTGTTTTAGTAGTTTTAGGTGGTCTTCTGTAACCTGGAATGTTATTCCTTTTGAGAGCACCAATTCTTCAGCTTTTTGGAATAATTCATCAAGGTCCTTCCATTTAATTTCACAATGGTGGGGGGTTTTGGAATTATTCTCTAATTGTGTTTTTAACCATTTTAATTTGTCCATAATTTTAAAATTTGTTTATTTTCATTGAATTTAAACACTTTGTCTAAAAAAAGGCCATTTTCAGAAGTATTCAGTATAACTTTCATTTTCGACGACCAAGGTTTTTCAACCCCCTAACTTTTAAGGTAAGCCATCAACCAAGACGAAATCATAAAACTTATCAATCACTGGATTAGTTCCCCAAAAATTCAGTTATGAATAATGACAGTTTCAATGTGGACACTTCATTAAATAATTATTTAGGATATAAAGTATACCCTAAGCTAAAGCGTAGGGCTCCTTTGCTATTTGTTTTACATTTGTTACACCCACCCAAAAAAAACCCTCATAAATCATTGATTTACAAGGGTTTGAATTTTAAAAGAGTGGTCCCAACAGGCTCCGAAAGCTTTCGGAGCGAACCTGTGACCCTTGTCTTATTCTGTATTAAATTTTACTAAGAGCTTCTCTACTATCTCAGGGTATATTAAAAGATTCTCAATATATTTCCTGCTTTTCATTTTCTTAATATGTGCCTCAATGCCCCTAGCTTGTTTCTCACTTTCACAAATAATTTGAAAATGCAATACCCATGGCCGATCCCTTTTCGTAAAAGCATCTTCGAATTTTATATCATTGTGCTCCAAAACTCTATCCTCTACTACTTTAGTAGTAAAGCCAACATAAAGTCTTGAAGTTTTAAGGCTTCTAATAATGTAAACGGTAGCTTTATCAATCATTTAATCCAACAAACAATTTTAATGTTTTACATTTGTTATACACTTCTAAACAACAAACCCCTCATAAGTGATTAACTTACAAGGGGTTATTAAGAATTTTTGTGGTCCCAACAGGGCTCGAACCTGTGACCCGCTGATTATGAGTCAGCTGCTCTAACCGACTGAGCTATAGGACCATACAATCTGTATCAACAAAATTGAAATGCAAAACTAATGGTTTTTATTCTCAAAACCAATTTTCTTTATAAAAATTTCCAAAAGAGCTTATAAAGATAATATGAGTTTTAATAATTCCTACCACCTTTCCACACTATCATCGTCTTCATCCTGTCGGTATTTTTCTCTGCTCTCCAGCTTTTCTTTATGCCTTTTAATGATGAGTTTTGCGATAGCAATATGTGGCGCAATATCATTGTTTTTTTTCAGGGCAGCATGAACCTTCTGTTCGTTAATATCGAGGCGATATAAAATTGAAAATAGTTTTTCAAGGTTATGGTCGATCATGTGGTGAATCACTGCGGCAAGGGCTTTTTCAAGATCTGCTTCGCTGATAAAATCGGGCTGAGCAAGCTCAAAATCCTTGCTGACAAGTTTTGTAGTTTCAAAAATCAGGTTCATAGTCTGCCTTTATAGGTTGAGTAATTTTTATTTAGCATAGCCTCCCAATGCTTCCTGTGTTTTTTGGCAATGTGTTGGAACAATGGCTATTTCGGGATATTTTTTATTAAAATTGTGCAAGAGGCCAATCGTATTTTTATAAGCCTTCCAATCGCTGATGAGAAGTTTTGCCAATGATGGAGGCAGGCGATTTTCGCGATAAGAATCCGAAAGCCAACAGGCATCTGCGCAGAGGAAAAGTGTTTCGCCATTTTCTTGACTCACAATCGCGCCAATTTGCCCAATATGGTGACCCGGCAAATCAAGCAGCCTGATGCTGCCATCGCCGAACAGATCGAAACAATTTCCGAAAACATCGAGTGCTTTTTTTGAGCAGCTATCATCACGATCAAAGACCCAACTTCTTTGAAGCAGGTCATTGGGCAGTAAATCGGGAATGACTCCTTTCTTTATCATAGACCAACCCTTTGAACTGCGGGCATTGTCAAGCGCTGCTCCCGAACAGACAAAACGGGCATTTGGAAAATCTTTGAGTCCGCAAATATGATCCACATGAAAATGAGAAACGATGATGTAGCTGACATCTTCAGGGGAAATGCCTTTGGCACTAAGTTGAGCTTTGGCCGATTCTTCAGCACTAACAAAAGTTGGAAGCAAAAGAGCAGTCAATTTTGCTGGCCACTTAGCAGTCACCTCATAAAAACGTACACTGCATCCTGTATCGAAAAGTATATTTCCGTGAACAGGATGTTCAATCAAACCCACCATAACAGGTATTTTTACCTTTTCTTTGCTGGCACCTTTTAACATCATATTTTCTTTCGAGACACAATGCCCGCATTCTATAAAAGAGAT
>CANETR010000436.1 GCA_947441325.1 Saprospiraceae bacterium | reverse complement strand
TAAAATATTTAGCTGTCTGAAGGCATTCAGGATCATTTTTTGGAGGAAAAGCTATGGATACAAATAATAATCTTTTCATGGAATAGCTAAAGGCGAAGTATTAAAATGCCTGTTTTTTATTTTCCTGTAATTCTAAATAAAACAGTAATAGCATTATAAACATCATATCTTGACAAATAAGACAGAAACATTATTCGAATGATTCTGGCTTTCATATATGCTTTGTCTTCGGCCGATACATTATTCATTTTTTTTACTTCACTAAGTATTTTTTTATACCCGGACTCTAAGCCTTTAAGATTTGACATAGCTGAATTTTCCGATTTCCTGTAAATCAAAACAGGGTCATCGATAGAGGCATAAATACCATCATTGGAAATACTTAGATAGAGCATGAGTTCTTCTCCATGGGTAATGGTTTCATCAAAAATATAGCGTTTGCCTTCTACTTTTCTAATCATCCAACTTGGGCCAAAGAAACAGTTTCCATCTAATCTAACTAAAGATTTGGTTGGGTTGCCGTAGTGATTAAAGCGATAATTTTTAATGATTTTGTCAAGGGTTTGATTCTTAACAATTACAGATCCATCTACAAATTCAACTTCGGTCGAGGAAATCATTTTATCAACTCTTGATTTAATGCTATTTTGGGGTAAAATATCATCAGAGTCGAGCATACAAAAGAAATCTCCTTTCATATTTCGAAGGGCAACATTTCTGGCTGCACTGACACCGAGATTATTTTGACTAAAATATTTGATCCTGCTATCCTCAAAGCTTAAAACAATCGACTCAGTTTTATCAATACTGCCATCGTTTACAATGAGGAGTTCCCAATTGGAATAAGTTTGATTAATTACTGAAGCAATTGCTTCTGCAATATAATTTTCAGCATTATATGCAGGCATGATAATGCTAACAAGAGGGAGATTTTGTTTACTGATTTCTTCGATCATTTTCTGAAACAATTTTTTCCAGCTTTTGAAGCTGTTTTTCATAGGTATGATCCAAGGCAAAGGCTACTCTTTTTTTCCTTAGCTCGTCTGTGTTGTAATGAAGGATCTCTTTTTGTGCCTGTTTAAACAGCGCTGGCAGTTCTTTATTTTGTTTGGACATCAAAACCAAATCTGAATTAGCGCTATGATCTAGCAACAAACTTGAAACGATAACATTTCCAACACTCAGGTATTCAATTAGTTTTTGTGGATTGGCAACTATGTCTGCATTTTTTTCTGTTTCATAACAGATTAAAAACATGTCCATAGTTTGTAATATTTCTGCAGTTCTTACTGTCATTAGGCTTCCGTACATACGCACATTTGCAGCAGACATCAAAAACTCAACAAAAGGGTCTTCCCAGGTTTTATTTCCACTTCCGGCAAGGTTACTTTCTTTAACAAATGGACCAACGATATGAAACTCAACCATAGGATTTTCCCTGATAATAGTCTCAAAAATAGCTGTGTCGATATGTTTATTTTGCATGTTGCCCAAATAACCGCATCTGATTCTTCCACTGGCAAATTGGGTGTTAGCCATGATATCTTTTTTCCGAAATCCGGCTTCAACAAAAACATTTCCCAAGGCATGTTCGAATAGTATTTTTTTACTTCTAACTTCTCCAAGTTGTTTTTTCAGAGGTTCCGATAAGCAGAGTACAATATCGGAAGAATTGGCAATTTCAATTTCTGAGGCATGATCACTATTCCATTCTTCTTTTGTATAAATTTTATAACTGTCGGAACCGAACATATTCAAATCGCGAAACCTGTTGCAGTCGAAACTCCAAATTATATCAATTTTCTTATCGATAAGTTTATTTATCTTTTCCGAAAGATTGGCCTCTGACAATTTAAAAAGCCCCATAAATCCTCCGTTTAATTTATAATCGACCACCCATAAATTTTCGGATAGCTCTATTTTGGAATCTGCCTTTGAGGGTGGATTTAGGTAATAAACAAAGGCGCCAGATTTAGCCAATTCACGAGCATAATGCTGTCTAGCCGGGAAGCTCACATCCCAGGGACTAGGTGAAATAATCAGAATATTTTTATTTCTGAATGACATCTGTGCAAAAAAATTATGTTTAGCCTTATGGTTTATTTTTCGAAACGTAAATATATGATTTTCTTTTCAAATGCTGATAAATTGAGTTTTAAAAAACCTTTATAGTCACTGAAAATAATGAATCATGCATAATCACTTTACTAATAGTAAAAGATTTAAGTACCGTTTTGTCTCAAACGCTAATGATATTATATTAAAAAAATTGTTTAATTTTACATACAAATCTCTGCCTTAAAACTTCAGGAATCATCGATATTATGCGCTAAATTCTCTTTCTCATTATCAATTTTGCAGATCTTTTTGAAATAGGTTTTGACCTAGATTATATTTAGTTTCTGTATATTTGAAAAATATTCTATTTGTATTTTACGACTTTAAAAAATTATATTTATTTTGTGTTGGAAATTATTAAAATTTTAATTTGGCTTTGAATACAGAAAAACACATAGACAAATCTATTGAGGATTTACTTTGTAAAATTGAGCAGCAATGCAACGATGAGCCCGACACTTTGCTCATAGTTCATCCTGAAAACTACACAACAGAGCATCTTTTTCAGTTGAGAGGCCGTTGGCAAAAGAGAAATAAGGAATACAAAAAAATGTACCGATTGATTTTTGCACTTGGTGCGCTTTCCCCACTTTTTTTTGCTGTTGGAATGAGCGGTTTTTTGTTTTCTCCATTGCTTGGTGTAGTCTTTTTACCAATTTCGGTGCTATTTTTCATCGCTTTTCTAATAGGGATTTTTATGGTCTCTTACCGTTTCAAAAGCTATGGATATCAAGAATCTATAATATCCACCATTGATAAGGAACTCAAAAAAAGAGGTCAGTTTATATAATTGAATCCCAAACCCATGAATCTAGCTTTGGCCTCAACTGTCCTGATGATCAGGCCTAACTATTTCGAATACAATTCGGGCACTGCAGCCAGTAATTCTTTTCAGAATAAAATCAACAATCTTAGTCCTGAAGAGACAAGAAGGGCAGCAATAGACGAATTTGATAATTTTGTTGCCC
>CANETR010000435.1 GCA_947441325.1 Saprospiraceae bacterium | reverse complement strand
CCAACATTATAGATTTTTGCTGTTCCCGTAACTGATATGTTTGAAATAATTTTACTTTGGTAACCTGAAAAAGAAATCTTTAACAAATATTTTTTATAAGCAATATTTTCAAAGTTGAATTTCCCTTCCAAATCAGTGAATACTCCACTTATTACAGAAGAATCTTTTGTGTTAAGTAATCTAACAGCAACATATTCAACGGGTTGGTTAGTCTTTTCGTTGATTATTTTCCCAAAAATAGTTGCATCTCCTAAAGGAGTAGTCCTTTGAGAGAAAAGAAATAGGTTAGAAAATATAAATAATAAAAAATAAAATACTTTCATAAGAATTTTAAAATGTGCAAAAATACGAAACTGTTAAAGAACGATTAGATAAAAAAAGTTTTATGTGTTAATCTTTAACCTATGTTATGATTAGGTTTTTTTTTAAAAAAAATACAATTTAGGTATGAAATTGGATAATTTCACTTAATTTTAAATAAAAACAAAATGAAATACTTCGCTATTATTATTGCTTTACCTCTATTTTTAGCTTGCAAAGCTACCAAAGAAACAACAGAAATAAACAAAACAAATTCAAAAGACATGATTGAAATTAATGCATTTTTGGGTGATATTAGTGCTAATTCTGATCCAGTTGAAATAATAGAGGCTAAAATAGAGGCTAATTATTTGTTGTTAAAAGTTGGATATGGTGGGGGCTGTGAAGAACATTCATTTGAATTAATTGGTTCATTAGATATTGCGAAATCGATGCCACCTATAAGAACTATTAAGTTGATTCACAACGCAAACAATGATAAGTGTAAAGCATACTTATACAAAGAATTAAAGATAAACATTTCCGAACTTTCCGATAGAAAAATAGTTGGGTCAACAATTCTATTAAAGGGAGAACAGTTCAAAGAAAAGTTGAGTTATACCTATACAGATTAGTATATTGATACTATCGTGATACTTACATCATTTCCTCAGGGAAATTAACAAGGTATAATTTTTTCGTAGCCCGAGTAACTGCAGTGTAAAGCCAACGAAGATAACCGTCGTTTTTCATTTCTTCAGGAATAAAACCGTAATCAATAAAAACATGTTCCCATTGTCCACCTTGTGATTTATGGACCGTGATTGCATTGGCATACTTGACTTGTAGCGCATTGAAATACGGATTTTTTAGAATTTGTTGGTAGCGTTTGCTTTTATTTCGTTCTTGTAAATAATCTTTTTCTATTTCAAAAAACAGTTCTTTTAATCTTGATCTAGGAATATTTGGTGACTCCGAAATTAATGCCTCTAAAAGTATGATTACTTCATATTCCTTTTCGTCGATTGTGTCCGAAAACTGAATGCGAACATGTGCAAACTCAAATCCGTATTGTTCCTCAAGTTTAATAAACTTGGTTATTGTAAAAATCTCTCCATTGGCAATAAACCCAATTTCACTAAGCGGATCAAGCCAGAAATAATTGTTCTTCACTACCATCATCCGGTCTCCTCGTTCCAAAATATCTTCGCGATATAGTAAACTCGCTCGAATTTCTTGGTTCCATTTATTGGCTCTTTTATTCGATAAAGAGAGTAAAATACTTTGCTCCTGCCCTACTGTATCATAGGAAGATTCCAATATTTCCTTGACTTCTAAACCTGTAATTGAAATCACTTCTTTTCCATCAATTTTACAAAAAAGCGGTAATTGGTAGTCTTCAATACTTCTTAAATAAGTCGCATTTTCTAAAATGGAGGAAAATTCAGCTGTACGAACTACTTTTTCTAAAATAGAAAGGTAAATAAACAAAAAGGGGAAATTTGTTTTCCAAAATTCAGATGAAAAAACAGGCGATTGTTCTTGACCAACTGGTGGAAGCTGTCCATTATCTCCCATGAAAACCAATTTACAATTATCTCCATCTTGAACATAAGTAATCAGATCTTCAAGTAAATTAGATCCTTCATTTTGGTCAAAACCAGCAATCATTGAACATTCATCAACAAAAAAAAATGTGTTTTTATATAAGTTTTTAGCTTTTGTTGGTTTGTTTCCCGTAAGTTCATTACCAGCAAAATAGATTTGTTTGTGAATAGTATATCCAGGCTCATTTGCGAAAGCTGAAAAAACTTTTGCTGCACGACCAGTAGGAGCGAGTAAACGCGATTTTATTTTATAAATTTTAAGTGTTTTAATTAATTGTGCTACCAAAGAAGATTTTCCTGTTCCGGCATAACCCGACAAAATAAATATTGAATGTTGGTCGGTGTCTTCAATGAAAGTTGTAAAATTATTTAATGCAACTGACTGATCAGAAGTTAGAGAGTAACCAAAATTTGTTTCTACATGTCTTTTGAAATCAGTGGAATTGAAACTAAGCATAAAATTTAATGGTTATTTTTTTTATCAGAAAGCTTCTGTAAAGTTAAATATTGTAGATTTGTAAAAACAAAAAACCATATAAGATATGCTTAATATTTCAGTTATTCTAAAAAGATACTCGGTTCCAACAATTTTTTTAGTTCTTGGAGTTATGATAATGACCATTGCATTCAAAGAGAATCAAACAATGGAATTCAAATTATCAGGTGTTTTAATTTTGGTTGGTGCAGTTATCTCCATTTTAAGTTCATCAGGTCTAATAAATGCATTAACAGCTAAAATCATTGGGGGGTTATCGTTGGTTACTTCTGGTTTTTTACTTTTTTATTCTTACCAAACAGTGGATGAAACGATGCAATACCAAGCAGATTATAAAGCTTGTAAAGCAGAGGCAATCAGAAATCTTTCAGATGTTCGTACAGCCCAAAAAGCTTATTTTGAAAACTATAATACATATGCTGCTAATTGGGAAGAATTAGTAAAATTCATAAATACTGGAACTGTAAATACAGTTGTAGCTGAAGGAGAAAAACCTTCAAGAAGAATTACAGAGGCGGAAAGAAATTATATATACAAAGATTCAAGAGCAATTGATAACAATATGTCAGATCAAGAAGCTTATATTTTATCTAAATCGAAAATTTGTCCAGATGATTTGAAAGGCTTCAAAAGAGATACTATCAAAGTTTCTTTCTTGAAAACAACATTTACTGAAAACATTAGCT
>CANETR010000434.1 GCA_947441325.1 Saprospiraceae bacterium | reverse complement strand
AAGCTGGAAGATTAACATTTTACATAAAAAAGTAGTCAGAAGCAAAAATAATGGCGCTCTCAATTTTTAACTCATAAAAAAGGGCTAATAGGTTTAAAAAATCCTAAAAATTTAATTAAAAATAAATATTTAAAGATATTGTATTTTTTAAATTATGTTCTATATTTGTTATGAACCTAATATAAAAATCAAAATTTTATTTAGAATTCGCTTATAAAATCTTTCAAAAATATTGCAGCAACAATACCTGCTTTGATTTTTTTTGAATTGTCATTAAAGTTCTGAACTCTACACTGAAAATCTATGTGATTTGTAATAAACCAACCTTAAACTCTTATTTATTAACTTTTCAAACCAAAACCGCATGAACATGAACAACATTTTTTTTAATTTTTCGCATCCATTGCTTGAGAAATTAAATGAGGGTAAAACCATCAAATTTGGTTTTCAATTATTTTTTTGGGTATTATCTGTATTATCTTTGCTTGCAGCATTGTATGTCCTCTACATGTTTTTCAACTACATGGGTTCACTACCAACTGCAAAAGTCAAAATAGCTGGTTTCTTATATACCCTTTCTATGGTATTTGCACTTTGGATTTCATTTCAAATTTTCCTTTTCCGGGCAAAAACAATTGCGGACCTTCACAACTCTTCTTATGTAGTAACACCAATTGTATCAATATTTTTCAGAACCTTTGGTGAAGTGATGGCTTGTATCATTTTTACGGCTGGTGTAGTTGCGGGTTTATCTTCTCTTATTGCCGGTTCTGAATTTGCAGGCCTTCCAGGTGCTGGCGCTTTTGCAGAATATGGCGTAGGTGCTATCATTGCAGCACCAATCATAGCTTTCATGTTTATTTCTTTCTTCTATCTAATTGCTGAAGGTATCTCTTGTTTGCCAGAAATTGCGGTAAGCACCAAAAGAACAGCCGACGCTTTAGATAAAAATAACAATTCTAATTCTTAATCTTTAAATATTAAATTTTTATGAAAACTCTAGTAATCGCATTTGTTGCGTTTTGTACGCTTTCTTTAGTTTCTTGCGGTGGTGGAAAATCTGCTTGTGATTGTTTCAAAGAAGCAATGGAATTATCAAAAAAAGCAATGGAAGATCCCACAAATGCTGAAAAATATACAAAAGAACTTGAAGCACTAAAACCTTCTTGCGAGAAGTATAAAATGGAAGACTTCAAAGATTGTAAATAATCTTGGCCTAAGGCTTAGCATCAAAAATGCTAAGCCTTTTTTTATGCACTTTGGCTGTAAGAATAAACAAAATTAATTTTGTTGAGAAAGAGGCGTTGAAAACTCAGGTTTTTCAATGCCTCTTTTTTTATGCATAGTCATTATTTTAATACTAACTGCCTCGAAAATTTAGCTTTTAAACTGCTTTATTGTAGCATTAAACGCAACGAAATGAATAGTGATCAATTGATAAACTAAGAAATCATTTCTGCACTGGCTTATCTAATTTTGAAAAAACAGCAGAAGGTATTACCTTTACTCGCCTATCGTTTACTCTCTATAAAAATATATCATACATAAGCGTAAAAATTTTATTTTCAAAGGCCTGTGCACTCATACAGGCTTTACAATTATACCAAAATGAAAGCCTTTACATTACTCTTTTGCTTTTGTCTCTTTTCAAGCTATTTGCTGAGGGCACAAACAGCTGATAGCACAAGTTCAATTGCCGATAGTTCCCTTTCGGTGATTATTGGGCCCAATTATTTTTGTCCCGATAGTGCCATGTGCTACAGTCTTAACCTGCTAAAAGATTGCAGTTGTTTTAAAAATAACGCCCAAGGTTTGCTAACAACACTGGCTGGTCAAAAAGTTATTGACACCGGGTTTAAAATGGCAATAGTCACCAAACAGATTGTTCAAGGCTCTTGCTGGCAATATGCCGATACGGTGTATAAAAATGCAGGTTTTCCGCAAAACAAACGTGCCACTATTTTCAAAAGCTCAAAAGGTGGTCCCTATGCAGACCCGAAAAAACTACAACCGGGCGACTGGGTCTTTCATGTAAATTATTCTTTTCATGGAGTAGAACATAGTGCTATCTTTGTCTGCTGGAAAGACTACAATAAAAGAATTGCTATTACATTAGGTCATGTCGGTCAAAATCTGGCAAGATCGGGTATCTATGGTGAATACGACCTTAGAAGTGTGTATTACATAACAAGACCAACCGAATAATCGCTATCAATGAAACCATTATTTTTCCTAAAATTGCTCTTCATCGGAGCTCTAAGTTTTTTAACCTTTTCCTGTAATAATGAAGAGAAAAAATCGAACTCAGATGTAAAAGAACCACAAACAGCTAAAACTGACAGTGTCCAAACAAGTATTCCGGATACTATTCATAGCAAATTTAACCAGATAGCAAGACTTATTGCCGGAATGGATTCGGTACCAGCCTTTTTGCCAAACTTGAAAAACAGAAAAGCCTTTCTGGATTTATATAAAAGTAAACAATCAAAATTCAACAGAATTGAAAGCTTGAGGCTCTCTAAATTAAATAACTGGTTTTCGGATTTACTCAAAAAAGAAAAGCTACCTGATTCGAACTTTTGCTTTTATCCATTTGCAGGTGGTGATTTTATTCATGCACATTATCTTTATCCTAATGCAAATGAATATCTACTTTTTGCGTTGGAACCAAGCGGCAGTTTGCCCAATTTTCACAATAAAAAAGAGGAAGAAATTCTGGACTATCTCAATAATTTGGACACAGTCCTTAGAGACATCTATCTAAACAGTTACTTCATTACAAAAAACATGAATGAAGACATTCGCAAAAAAAACATGATAGATGGCGTATTGCCACTCATTATTTGGGGTTGCTCAAAGGCAGGATATGACATCTGCAGTATCAGACATTTTAACATCGATAGTATCGGAAATACTGTTTTTAAAAATGGCAATGAGGCCGATTTAGGCAAGTCAAAAGCTGTGTATATAGAAATGCTGAAAGATGGCCAAATGAAAAGTATAACTTATTTATCTGGCGATGTATCTGACGAAGGATTGAAAAAAAATCCGGGATTAAGGACTTTTCTACAGAAAACTGTTCCAGATAGAAAAACAACAACTTT
>CANETR010000433.1 GCA_947441325.1 Saprospiraceae bacterium | reverse complement strand
TGCTGGAATAATCACGGTTAATCATATTGGCTCTGTGCAGGTTGCGGCCGTGATCGGATTCGGGCATACCTGGTTCGGATGGTAGCGATAAATAGCGTACAAAATTGAATTTTGCAATTTGATTGATTTGTGCTTCAGAAGCAACAATTACTGCTGTTTTTCCATAACTGTTGGATTCTGTGACATTAAAGCCAGCCTTGTTAAGCGTTAAAATGGCTCTGTTAAAATCGGTATTTTTGAAAAAACTAAGCTGAATAAGCATTTTGTTGCCTGTAGTTGCCCAAACAGGAAGTGGTCTTTCCTCTAATCGGATATCGATTTTGTGTTTTTGCTCAATTGAGATGATGGATCTTATTCCAAGAGCAGAAAAAGTTGAAAAATCAAAATCAACCGGAATTGCCATCAGATAAACCTTATTTGGAATATATTCCAGAAATTCAAATCCCATCAATTCCATCTTTTTGAAACTTTCCTGCGTCGGAATTTCATAGAACTGTACAAATTTATAAAATTTCCCATCTGTTATCTCATCAGGATTTATCTGCATAAGCGACTGAAAATCTTTTACATTTTCAGGAAAAATAACTTTACCCGAGTTAAAATTAACTTCATAATTTTGAGCTTCAATATTGCTTATCAGCAAGGTAAAAATTGCTATGCAAAAGATATTATTTTTCCACATATTGGCTTTGATTTATAATTTTCTTAATGTGTTAGGTAAGTTAGTGAAGTTGACAGCAAAAAGGAAATAATTTTTTTATTTTCATTCAGGATACAAGAGATATTTTTTTCTTAATCTTTTATAATCTTCCAATTCCAGTTGCCAGGTCTTTTGAATTTCTTCAGCTGTTTTTTCTTCAATTATCATATCTTTAATTTCGGACTTGCCGACCAATTTTTCGAAAAAATTAGTTTTGCCAAAAAACTCAGCCTGGCCTTCCTTATCTGTAAGTTTGTAAAATTCAATCAGGTATTCAAGTTTGAAACAATTATCTCTTTGAAGAATATCAATCGGGAGCCAGCTCAAATCGAAACCGCGGCAAGTATCCTCATTGTGAATCGGCATTTTGTCTCCCTGTCCTACTTTGGGGATAAAAACATAATTGCCATTTTTAAATGTTGGATGCCCATATATCTGAAACTGTTTATCCGTACCTCTTCCCATGCTTACGTTGGTCCCTTCGAAAAGACAAAGCGATGGATAGAGATATATGCTATGCATATTAGGTAAGTTTGGAGAGGGTTTTATGGGTAATTTGTAAAATTTCCGATGTGAATAATTGCTGCATGCTGCATAATAAAGCTCACACTTGAGACTATCGGGCAACCAGGATTCTCCGTTTATCATTTGCGCGTATTCAGCAGTAGTGAGTCCGTGCACAATTGGTATCGGATGCAAACCCACAAAACTTTTAAGTTCTTTATTGACAATTGGTCCTGAGACAGAGTGTCCGAGAGGATTTGGACGGTCGAGAATGAGCAGAGGAATATTGTTTCGGGCACAGGATTCCATCATATAACTCATGGTAGAATTAAAGGTATAAAACCTGGCACCTACATCCTGAATATCAAAAATAACAAGGTCTAAATCAGCCATCAAAGCTGAGTCGGGCTTCATATTTTTACCAAAGAGCGACACAATTGTAATACCTGGCAGACTATCATTTTCTATATGCTCTCCCCTGTCTGCTGTACCGCGAAATCCATGTTCTGGAGCGAAGATTTTTTGTATGCGGCAACCCAAACTCAAAAGGCTATCAACCAAATGTGTTTTTCCGATAACAGAGGTTTGATTTACAACTAGCCCCAGTCGTTTTCCTTTGATAAAAGATAAATAGTTATAGGTTTGTTCTGCTGCCGGTCTGATATCTTTATTAAAATAAGCATCATAGGCTTCAGAATCCGAATTTTGGGCAAGACTAAGATTCAGGCTAAAAAAAAGCCCTGTAAAACTTAAGATAAAAAATCTGCAGATATTCACAATACAGCGGTTGAATCTATTTGAAAACAATATTCCGAAAATGTACAACAATTTATCAAAATTCAATAATTTTACAACGCTTAATGCCTTTTGTACGCATTAAAATAATAAAAACAGCTTGTTTTGAATTTTCCCTTTTACATAGCTAGAAAGGTAGGCGTCACCTCCCGAAAATCTTTCTCCAACATCATAATGCGCATTGCAATTGCTGCTATTGCGTTAAGTATCACTGTAATGATTGTTGCTACTGCAACTGTACGCGGTTTTAAAAGCAGTATTAGTGAAAAGATTTTTGGTTTCTGGGGCCACATTCACATTACAAGCAGTTATGCTCCCAATAGTTATGCTTTTGAGGGATCCCCCATGAGCGCTAAACAGGATTATTATGCAATTCTTGATACACTGGGAAAAATCAATTATACTAGCGATTTAGGCAATCCAAACGACCTGAACGACCTCAATATAAAAACAACTTATGCTGGTATCCGTCACATACAAAGTTTTGCTCAAAAAGAGGGCATCATAAAATCAAAAGACCAGATTGAGGGAATTATTTTGAGGGGTGTGGGGAATGACTTCGATTGGAATTTCCTCAGCAGATACATTACATCAGGTGCAAAACTTGACAGTACTAAAACTGGCAATCGAGACCAAATTTTGATTTCAGAAACAACTGCCAAAAGGCTGAAACTTAAAACAGGAGATGATTTTTTAATATATTTTGTTCAGGGCGGCAATGCACAGGCGCAAAAATTTATTGTCAAAGGCATTTTCAAAACAGGACTTGAAGAGTATGATAAGCGCTTTGCCATTGTACATATCAATAAAATTCAAGAACTAAACAATTGGCGACCTTACAGAAACTATGGTCCTGAACTTTGGCTCGATGATGAAAAAATAAATCTTCTGGGAGTTACAGATACTAGTTTTAAAGAAAATAGATCCAGCATTGCTTCCCATCTCATCGCCGGCAAAATCCCTGAGGCTTTTGATAATATTTCCGAAAATGGAATGATACTCAGTAAAAAAATGGCCGACTTCAGAAATAAAAAGATTGGCGATACCCTGAATCTATCCTTCAAGGATTTTGGTAAAGATCAATATTTTTTCAAATTTAAGGTGGCC
>CANETR010000432.1 GCA_947441325.1 Saprospiraceae bacterium | reverse complement strand
GTTAAATTCAAATGTTTTTATGGGGATTGTATCGAATGAACTTTTTACAAAAAACACATCTGTTTTGCCCGAAATTGTATTAATCCTTTCGATTTTTTCATTGTATGAATAGGTTACAAAAATGGAATCTTCAAAGTATAATTCGTATGAATTGTGCATTAAACCTGGGCCTATGTTTGGTCGATATCCATAAAAACCTATTTCGTTAGTTTTGATGTTAACTTTGCAAAATATAGGGTACAAGCTGTCTATTAAAGAATATTTACCCGAGTCAGAGTTCAAATCTTTTTCAAGTCTAAAATATAGGATGTTTTCAGGAATATTAACATGTTGGTTTCCCCAAACTTTATGCCACCAAGCAGTAAGACCAGAATTCTTAAATTGATCAATGTCCATTAGATCTAAAACTTTTGTGTTATTTTTTTCGCCCCAATTGTATTTAGAAATCACATTTTTATTCGAAATTGTGTATATGCCATCTTTTTTTAAAGATGTATAGACTTGGCCACAACTTGGTTCATGATAATCAAGAATCGTCAGCTTATTTGTAGACAAGTTTATGACTTTTAATGTGCTATCTCCGCAAAAATCATATATATCGTAGAAACAAGAATCGTAAAAGATTAAGTCATTTCCACCATTGTGTTTTATATTTAAATCAAAGTTATATCCACTAATGATTGTATCATAATTAGAATTATTATCCACCGAAAACTTTATAGCTGCGTTATGTTGACAGCTAATATTTAGAAAAATTATTAGTGCATAAATAAAAATAAGTATTGGTTTCATAAAGTATGTTTAAATCATCAGGCGGAATATAAATAACCGCCTGATGAATTTTTACTAATTGGATACGCAAAATTATAAGTCTAATTATTGTGACAAACAACAATTAACACATGTTAGGCAATCGAATGCACTTGTGCAGCTGCTGTAGGTACTCTCAACACATTTTAAACCACAATTACCCTCTGAGGTTGTGCATCTAAACGATTCGTACTTTTTCTTGGGTGGGTCAGACTTTGTTAAGCTTAATTTTTCCGCGACGTACTCTTCCCAACGATGGCTTTCTTCATAAGGAATTGTAATGCCAGTGGGTGTTACCCACAGCATTTTAGTTTCAATAATCTGATTCTGATTTAATGTGCTAACTAAAACAGTATCCTTTTTACAGGAAGTAAGCAACCCTAAAAGCATCATAAATGCCAATAATAATTTAATGTTCATGTTAATAGATTTAAATTTTTTTGGAATACATTTTTAATAATAAGCTTATTTTATGCAAATATAAAACATAAAATAAATAATTATTACACAATAAACGCAAAAAGTATAAAATATTTATCTTGCAATCCATGAATTTTAAATCTTTCACAGGAATTTCTGCAAAAAAATAAGGTGAAGCCTAAGAAGGCTAAGAAGTAGGTTTTTATTTAGACTTTCTTTTTTGATGCAATAAGCGGAATTGAACTCAATAAATAGAGTGCAATACAGTTCATCATGGCCAGACCCAATGGCAAAAATGTCAGCAGCAATGCCGACAGAATAAGGAAGACAAAACGAATTTCGTTGCCTTTCCAGCCCAAGCCTTTAAATTTAAAAGAGAAAATAGGTATTTCTGAAACAAGCAGGAAGGAAAATAGGCCTATCAATGAGATAAGCAAGGGTAAATTGAGCAGCAGCTCTGAAAGTCCAAAACTGTTATTTTCTACAGTAAGCAGCAAACCTAGTGTAAAAATGGTATTAGCAGGCGTGTTCAGACCAATAAAGTTTTCAGTCTGACGGCTGTCGGTATTGAATTTGGCCAGGCGCAATGCGGAGAATGCCGTAATGACAAAACCCAAGGCAGACAGGTAGTTCTTGGGATTGCTAAATTCCAGTCCTTCCATACCCAGACTTTTACATAGGAGCAGATAGTAAATTGCTCCAGGAACAAAACCAAAGGAAATCACATCGGCCAATGAATCCAGTTCTTTGCCGATTGGTGAAGATTGTTTCAGTAACCTAGCTGCAAGGCCATCGGCAAAATCAGCTAGTAGGCAGATGGCTATAAGCCAGGGCAGCCAAGCTGTCTGTCCGCTAAAAATGCTTAGCACTGCAAGGCAGCCAAAAAAGGCATTGCAGAGGGTTATTATATTGGGTATAGTAAACAATGATTTGTTTTTATGATTCGTTTCTTGAAACGAATTTACTGGTTACAGTTCTTCGTTCCAGGTATTATCGCGGCTGAAGGCGATGATTTCTTCTTCTGAGACGAGTAGTTTCCAATCTGGATTGCGTTGATAATTCGGATCGATATGAAATTCCCAATCGATGGGTTCGTCTTCTTCGTAGGTTGCAAAAAGCTGTAGCTGTTCTTCTTTGATGTTTTCCAGTTCGATAGCGGGATCCTTATCGTTTACATCGTCCTGATCGCTATGACATACATTGCATTGGTTTTGCCAAACGGCAATATTTCCGCAAACCTTGCAGCCTTTCAATTCGGTGTAAATTTTATTGATAAATTCCTGATCGCTGTTACTTACAGTCTCGGGCATATTTTTGAAAAGACTTACCAGGCCGCTTGTATCGGAAGGGATATGAAAATGCTCGCCATTGTTCAGCTGAATATTTACATCTTCTTTGCTTTTGCTAAACTGAATAGATTTTACGTCTGTCCAAAGTATTTCTTTGTCAGCAAAAACACTTTCCATTTCTTCGTTGAAACTGATTTCTCCAATTGTAAAGTATTCGTCGTTGATTTCTGATAGGTATATCATGTTTGTTCTTTTGTTTTGATAATGATTTAGATATCTACTTTGACTGCAAAGATAGTTTTTTCAAATGAAAAGTATGGCAAGCATAGAAGAAACTTGACAGCAATGCCCGGATAATTTCAAGCGCAAAAAATTGTATTTGAATCACTTTAACGTTCAATATTTTTTTGAAAGTAAATTCTTCTTTCAGTCAGTTCAACGCAGCAAAGCTGTCTCATGCCTTCAGCCTCGTATGCACAACCGTTATCAATGTTGAGAATAGGAAAAAGTTCTGGTTGGTCGAAACGCTTTCTGATTTGCTGTTCTGTTTGTGGTGTATGTCCGTGCACCACGCTTCTACCATTTAGCCATT
>CANETR010000431.1 GCA_947441325.1 Saprospiraceae bacterium | reverse complement strand
TACACTATTTTTCACTTCGTTCTTTGATAACTTCTTTCAGGATGGCAGTTCCATTAAGCGCCGCAGGGAAACCTGCATAAACACTCATTAACAGAATTATTTCTTTGATTTCAGTTTCAGTCAGTCCGATATTCAGTCCTGCATTTATGTGAAATTTTAATTGCGGTTGAGCATTTCCCAATGCCGTCAAAGAAGCAATGATCGCAATTTCTTTTGATTTTAAATCAAGCTCTTTTCTTGAATAGATATCGCCATAAGCATATTCAATTATAAAATTGCCTAACTCGGGGGAAACATCTTTCAGTTCATCAATGATTTTTTCCACAGCTTCCCCGTCAATTTCTTTGAATTGCGCTAATCCGATTTGGAACCTATCAGTTTCTTTCATCGCTTTGATTTTTTAATAAAACCTACTGATATTTAAACACAAAAGTATTGTAACCCTCAACTACATTGGAAGAGAAAATTTGTAAAATAAATGCCCCATTAATAAGCGAGTATGACAAAATAAGATTGTTTGAGGTAATTAGTCTCAAATAAGGGCGATAAAAAAAGTGGCTAAGGTCTATAGAATTACCTGCAAGTAACATCAAGGATTTATTTTTAAATGTCGTTTCTTCAGACAATTCTGCTAATTCTTCATGAATTTCAAATTCTCTATTTGAAATTCTAAGATCCATTCCTTTTTCATTAAATGGTACCTCAATCATTGTTTTATCACCTTGAATAAGTTTTATTTTTAAGTCCTCTGTGACCTCAATTTTTAAAGAGTTTAGGAAATCGGCATCTTGTTCTCCAGTTTTGTTCGTAAACCACTCTCTCATGCCACCAACTATTGAAGAGAATGTGCTATGCCATTCGACATATTCTTTGTAATAATCAAACATCGTATTTGCTCCCTGAACCCCACCAATTGTTTCCAACTCATAAATGCCAATAAGATTTTTTAGCAAAACATATTTTGGATTTTTAGAGTAGTCTATTTTATTAGTGTTTGCAATGGAATCTACATCTTTACGAATATTTTTTAATTCATTTGTAAAAAGAGTGTAATTGTCACTTAAAACCTTATTTCTATCTTTTAAATGAATTATTTCTTGACCAAGTTTAAAATTCTCGTTGAGTAGATGTTCAAGTTTTAATACTATCAAACTATCTTTTTTTTCTAAACTGTCAACTCTTGAAACTAAAAAATCAATTTGTTCTTTTTTAGATTGAGCTGAAGAGAAAATGGCTATTGAAACCAATAAAATAGTTAATAGTGACTTCATTTACGGTATTTTATAGAGGGCTTACAAAGTGTCTTTGGGGTGACCTGAGTCAACAAAGTTTGTTTGATTAAATATTTTTGAAAATCTGATATCTCAAATCTGATATCTCAAATCTCCCTTCTCAAATCCCTCATCTCCCATCTCCCATCTCCCTATGGCTCAATTCTTCCATATCTTCTCTGGAACGGAATCGTCTCCCTTACGTGAGGGAGATTGCAGCACCAGCGCACAAGTCGTTCAAGTCCCAAGCCAAAGCCAGCGTGTGGAACCGAACCGAAGCGGCGTAGGTCGAGATACCATTCAAATACATTTCTGTCGAGGCCGTGTTCATCGATTTTGCGGAGCAAAACATTGATATCGGTTTCTCTTTCTGAACCACCCACTACTTCACCAAATCCATCGGGAGCTAAAAGATCTACACCTTTTACATAGTCGGGATTTCCTTCAACCTCTTTCATGTAGAAAGATTTTATCTTGGTTGGCCAATTGAAAACCATAATAGGCGTGTCGAAAATGCGGGTGAGCACTGTCTCGTCTGAGTTGCCAAAATCGTTTCCATCTTCGAAATTCAACGCAGATTCTATCCATTTAGGAATATTTCTTGCCTTTTCTTCGAGGTCACGCTGTTCAGATTGAAGGGCCAATATTTTGGCTTCGTAGAATTTAACCTGACCTTTTGATAGGGTAGGCATGGCTTCCTGACGAGCTTTGATATCGGCTTCGATTTCCTGCAGGCGTGTTTCAATAGCCGCCAGATCGTCTTTTTGAGCCTGAATGCAGTTTTTGCCATTATAGTCCATTTCGCCGCGCAGAATTTTAATGGCATCGACGTATTGGATACGTGGAAAATTGCGGGTAGCAGCTTTTTGCAAACCTGTTACATCTCTTTCGAGGGTCTCAAGTTCGGTGCGGCAACGGAAAAGTACCCGGCCAATTACATGTTGTATGAAGCGCTCTATGAGATTCATATTATCCTCATTGGTATAAAATGCCATTTCTGGCTCGATCATCCAAAACTCAGATAGGTGGCGCGGTGTATTTGATTTCTCGGCACGAAAAGTAGGGCCAAAGGTGTAAATTTTATTCATTGCCATGGCCATCGCTTCGCCATAGAGCTGTCCCGATTGTGAAAGGTAAGCATCTCGCCCAAAAAACTCAGTAGCAAAAAGGTCGGTTGTACCTTCGCAGGCATTGCCTGTTAGAATAGGCGCATCCATTTGTACAAAGCCTTCATTTTGGAAAAAGTCGTGAATAGACATAATGAGCTCGTTTCTTACGCGCATGATGGCCCATTGTCTGCGACTGCGCAACCAGAGGTGGCGTTTGTCGCTGAGGAAGTCAACACCCATTTCCTTATCTTCTTTGGTGATGGGATAGCCCTCTGAAAGATGATAAATATGAAGCTTGTTTACCTGAATTTCATATCCGCCCAGATTTTTCTCATTTCTAATTAAGATACCAGTAAAGGCTACAGATGATTCGAGTGTAAGGCTTTTGGCAGCTTCAAAAGCTTCTTCGCCTACATTTTCCAATGACACTACACATTGAGTGAAACCTGTACCGTCGCGGAAATCAAAAAAGCAATTGGTCTTGCTCGTTCTGATATTGATAACCCAACCTTTCACAGTCACTTCGTGACCGATATGTTTTCTAAAATCTGAGATATAATGATGCATGTTGATTAGAATATTTTAAGTTTTCTCCGAATCTTTTATATTATTCGGCTAAATTAGATATTTAAAGATGCAGAGACAAATTTTTTTGGAAAATCTGCCAAAATTCCTTTAAAAACCTATTGTTAAAGCCAATTTAGTCGCATAAATAAACAAGAAATTTGCAGTCTTTAT
>CANETR010000430.1 GCA_947441325.1 Saprospiraceae bacterium | reverse complement strand
GGTCGCCCATGCTGTATATTTTTTTCATATTTTGTATGTCAATCAAGACCTGTTGCTCACTCATTATCATATATTTAAAAGTTGATTAAGCTTCATATTGAAGTTTTTATCTGTCAATTTATCCAAACTGGTTATAAAATTATAAACTTGTTTTATCATATCACTTTATTTTGCTTAATTTTAGCCTTAAAATAAAATTATTTCGACCAAATGAATCAGGACAATAACCCAAAACATATTGTTATCTCTGGTAATATAGGCGCCGGGAAGACTACACTTAGTGAAAAACTTAGTACACATTTTGGCTGGGAGGTAAACTACGAATCGACCGATGATAATCCATATTTGGAAGATTTTTATAATGATATGGGACGCTGGTCATTCAATCTACAGGTATATTTTCTCAATAGTAGATATGAGCAGGTGCTAAAGATAAAAAATGGCGATAAAACTGTCATTCAGGATCGGTCAATATATGAAGATGCCTATATTTTTGCACCCAATTTAAATCAGATGGGGCTAATGTCCTCTCGTGATTTTGAGAATTTTTTCAGACTTTTTCAGCTTATGAATTCCCAAATTCAAGCTCCTGATTTGCTGGTCTATCTCAAAGCTAGCGTGCCTACATTGGTAAGCCATATTCAAAAAAGGGGAAGAGCTTATGAAAACAGTATGAGTCTAAATTATTTGCAGCTCTTAAATGAAAGATACGAAGAGTGGATTTCAGGTTACGATGAAGGAAAGCTACTCATTATAAATTCCGATGGATTAGATTTTGTAAATAATGCAGATGATTGGAATTTCATTGTAGATAAAATAAACCACGCCTTGAAAGCCTAAGATTTTTTGCATATTTTTGCACATATAAAAAAATAAACCATGACATTACTAGTATTCAAACTGCCCTTGACCCTTCTTTTTTTTGTAACAATCTTTATGGTTTCCTGTAACGGTTCAGGTGGCGCCAATTCATCAGCGGCCTCACTGAGTGTCGAAACTAGTCTGGTAGGAGAAAAATTTCCCGATGGTGGCGGCTTTAAGGGAAGATACAATGATCGAGTTTTTTACATCGAGGTTATAGAATCTGCTGTCAGTGGATTTGTTCGGTATAAAAACAGTGGAAAAGAAAATCGCTTGATTGGCAAAAAATCTTCACCATTTGACTTTCAATGTGAGGAATTGAATGCAGAAGATGTTCCGGTTGCCCAAATAAGGGGTAAAATAAACAATAAAGAAATCGGTGCAGACTTGGAATACAGCATAAAAAATAGTTCCGAAAGTTTTAGATTAAAAGCTGATAAATAGTCAACAATGAATAATTGCCCTGAATAAAAAGGGCATTTTTTTATTTTCAATTTTAGAATATTGTCCAATTCGGTAACAGTTTTTAATTTTAACTCATAAGTTAGAACAGATTAAAATTTTGGACTACAGTTAATTTCATATTCTCCAAATGAAAAGAATACTAATTTTCTTATTTTATATTATAGCCTCAATCGCATCAGCGCTTAAAGCTCAAGTAAACTCTTTAGATTCAACTGAACTACTAAGATTACGTCAAGCCCTAGGTGGGTTCAACGGAAGCGTTGTTTCGGGATGGAATGCAGGCCTAGCTCCTTCAAATCAATGGGAACCCAGCAATCCCGTTTCAAGTTGGTATGGCGTAACCTTAATTCAAGATTCACAAGGTTTTTTAAGAGTTTCAACAATTGATCTTAGTACGCTTGTTTTGGATAATTTTTTAGGTACATTGGTTACTCAACCAATCAACGGTATGGATTCACTTAGTGAAATTCGACTAAATAACTGTTCTTTGACAGGTCATATCGAAAATTTCATGAGCCCTCTGCCTAATCTGCAGTTTATCGATTTAGACAACAACAATATGGTTTATGATGCAGCCAGCTATTCAAATCTTCTGAATGGTCAGGTTTCAATGAAAGTGCTCAAAACCCGCTCTACATTCGGTACCCTTTTTGGCACAAGCTCAATGGTTTTACCGGCAAACATGCCTGCTTTAGAATTTTTCGACGCTGGAAATAATGGATTTGATGCTGCTATTCCAGATTTTGTAAGCTTTTTCCCAAATCTGGTTCAAGGCTATTTCGATGGAAATAACTTTACAACGATGAGTCAGACAATTGGCAACAGACTTTCCAAACTGGTAATAAGTAATAATAAATTAAGTAATATTGCTGATTTGACAAATGTGCTCGATGCAGGTATTTCTATAGAAATATTTATCGCAAACGCTGCCATGGATACTACAGCGGCGAATGGTTATCAGTTTATTCCTGCCGCCAATGGGCCCTTATCACTATTACCCAAAATTGTAGAACTTAGGTCAAACAAAATTTTAGGACTGATTAATTTAAATTATTTCGGAGACACATCCAAGACACAAAAGCTAGACCTTTCTTTTAATCTTATTGACTCGGTTGTCACATTCAGCAGTCAGCAGATTAGAACGCTTAATTTAAGTAATAACAGGATTTCTATGCAGTTGTCGGCACTACTTTTAGATGCCTTTCCCAATATTGAACGATTATACCTAAATAATAACGGACTAAGAGGTTTTTTACCCCCACCTGCTGTTGCAGCCTTCTACAACTGGCCAAATATTCAGGAACTCGACCTCAGTAAAAACCCTGATATGGGTGGAGTTTTGGTAATGGATTGGTTGTTTGGGTCTCAGCCACAATTCAGCCCTGTTCAGGTATTCAGAATTTCAGGAAATCGATTTGACAGGATTCAGCCTTTGACGAACAATAACCTTTCATTCCAAAATTTAAGAGAGCTGAAAGTTGACAGAAACAGCTTTCAGTTTGATGATTTATACAATATTACCCGACAATTTCAGCTGCGTCAGGTGCCTCTTGCCAATAATCCAAGTGGAAATCTTATACAACATTATGTGCCTGCAGCTATTACGGCAAATGCTGACACACTGAGTTCTTTTATTTATTTCCCTCAAGACAGTGCAGGAATTGGTGGCGTGAGAAGAAGACCAGCCGTCGATTCCATGGTTTTTCTTACAACTGTTGGCTACCCGCCTAATATTGTGCATAATGTTCTTTGGCTTAGAGACAGTCTTGGACTTGTGCAACAGACAATGGGCC
>CANETR010000429.1 GCA_947441325.1 Saprospiraceae bacterium | reverse complement strand
TGGCGTTACCTTTCTATCTCAGAAAGAATTTCCAAAACAGTTCGATGTTGCCCGTAAAATTCTTGATAAATTTTCCGACAGACTTTCTGCCGATATGTTGTTAGAATTGTTGAAAGCAGAAGAGAAAATTCTAAAAAAGCTTGAAGATGACTACAAAGATTTAGAAAAAGCTGAGGAAAGACGCAAAAAAAATATTGAAGAATATAAAGAAGACATCCGCAAAGCGGAAGAAAATATCAAGAAAGCGGAAGAGGATATCAAAACCGGTATAGAGGAGAAGGCTAAGAAAAAAACAGAGATCGATACTCAAAATAAAAAGGTAAATGAGGTTCAGGCTGATATTAAAAAAAGTAAATAGTTGTCTTTAAATAAGACGAATAAATTATTGACCTTTTACAAATTAAGCCCGTTATCATTGTAGCTAAAGTTTTTACCAATTGTTGGATTGGTTTAACAGGTTTAACAATAATCTAAGGGTAAATAGGGCAGTGCCATTGGGTATTGTCCTATTTTTTTATCCTATTCCGCTATTCGCAAAGATTCCTTATCTTTGTATCCACAAAAACGTATAATGATGTTTCTTAAAAATACAGTTTTCATATTCCTGTTTTTTGCAGCACTTCAATTATCTGCTCAACCAACTGTAAATATTGGTAATTGGGAATCTTTTATTTCCTATAACAACGCTAGGGCAGTTACTGCATCCGAAAACACAGTTTTTGTTGCAAATGAACTCAGTATCAGCAGTTACAATCTGGACGAGTACTCGCTTGGTGTTTTTAATAAAATAAGCGGTTTGAGTGATATGGGGATTAGTACAATCGCTTACAACAAACCCTATAAAACGCTGGTTATTGCATACAGTAACGGGAATATCGATTTGATGAAAACTGGTGGCCGTGTGGTCAATAAACCTGCAATCAAACAAAATACCATTATCACTGGTGATAAGTCTGTAAAACATATTTTTTGCGACAGCAATATGCTCTATTTTTCAACCGATCTCGGACTCTTAAACTTCGATATGGATTTGGAAGAGTTTGGTTTTACCACTTTTACCCCCAATGTAAAGGTAAATGCATCGAGTCGTTTAGGAAATTCGCTTTTTATCTCAACCAGCAATGGCATTTATTCGGCACCTCTTTCTGTAAATCTACTTGATTTTAACAATTGGACAAGATCGGGCACCAATAATGGGATTCAGAATGATATATATGATTCACAGAGTATGACCCTTATGGCAGGCAATCTATATGCCGATGTTAACGATACCATTATGGCTTTTGATGGTAATAATTGGTCACATATCAATACAACTTACACCGAAAATAACAGCAATCTGCCTTTTTGTTACAGCGGTTATGCTAACAAAAAAATGCAGTTAAACCCATTCAATACGCTAATCAGTATAGCTACAGGATCAAATTTCTGTTATTTATTGAGCTTTGATAATAAACTCACAAAGATATACTATGACCCTGTAGAGGTGGCTAATGTAAATGACGCAATATTGGATAGAAATACCATCTTATGGACAGCCAACGACCGTGGACTTCACCGTCTGCTCAATACCGGTGCGGTTGAATTTGTAAGTTTTTCAGGCCCTCAGTCCAACAGGATTTCAGATATGGCCGTAAGCAGTAATGGTGCTGTTTGGTGTGCAGGTTCAACCAGAAGTCTTTTGGGGCCTCAGTTCGATCGTACAGGGGCGTATCGATACACAGATAGAAATTGGGAAAACTTCAATGACAAAAATAATCCTGAATTAAATGGAATTTATGATATCAACTCTGTAGCAGTTCATCCAAGAAATAAATCGGCCTATTTTGGTTCCCTCATGAGTGGTATTATCAGAATAACTGCCGATGACAGCATACAGATAACCGATGCGCTGACTCCGGGTACAACACTGAATTATGCAGCCGGGAACAATGGGGTAACCCGAGTAGCAGGCCTTGCATTTGATGCGGATGAAAACCTATGGATGACAAATAATCTTACACTGAGGCCAATTGTACTTTGGAAGAAAGATGGCACTTGGGCAAGTTTCCCCTTTTCCTATGCTGAGTTTTCCTATATGGATATAGACCGCTATGGGAATCTGTGGCTTATGCGTCGCGATGGCCAAGTGACAGTTTACGATCCTGGAGATGATATTGACGATGTTTCCGATGACAGAAATATTACACTCAATAATTCAAATAGTAATTTGGGTGGAAATGTGACTGCTATCTGCGCCGACAGGGAAGGAACAATGTGGGTGGGAACATCCAATGGTGTGAGTATTTACAGTTGTAATGTACTGGAGAATAATTGCCCCGGACTAAGACCTATTGTCAATCCCGATAATTTCAACGGAAGGTTGCTCGAAGCAGAAGTAGTTAGAACAATTGCAGCCGATGGCGCAAACAGAAAATGGATTGGTACGGATAATGGCGTTTTTCTGCTCGATGCGGAAGACTACAGCCAATTGGCTTTTTACAACGAGGAAAATAGCCCCCTCTTTAGTAATAAAGTCGGTAAAATAGCAGTAGATGGAGCTTATGGAATGGTCTATGTCGCAACCGAAAAAGGCTTGCAGGGATTTAGAGCCGAAGCTACAAGCGCTGTTAAGTTTATGAACCGTCAGAATGTAGAGGTTTTTCCAAATCCTGTAAGACCCGATTATGATGGCGAAGTTGCAATTAGAAATCTGGCAGAAGATGCCAATGTTAAAATTACCGATATCAGCGGCAATCTAGTCTTCGAACAAAGAGCTTTTGGAGGGCAGGCAGTTTGGAATCTTCAAAATTATTTAGGACAAAGAGCTACTCCAGGTGTTTACCTTGTTTTTGTAGTGAGCGACGATGGAACACAAAAATTGATAACAAAATTTGCAGTTGTTCGCTAGTTTTTTGGCAAAATACATTTAAAATGTTTACTTTGCAGTGAAATTAAAGTCAAACTTTTATGATAAAGTCCTTTTTTGATCAATATCTCAGCAAATTGCCCAAGCCTTTGCGCAACAAATATATTATTGTTGTGATTGCATTTGCATTTTGGCTAAGTATTTTCGATAAACACAGCTTATTCAAGCAATATCAACTACAGGCAACCCTTGCTGAACTGAAGGAAAAACACAG
>CANETR010000428.1 GCA_947441325.1 Saprospiraceae bacterium | reverse complement strand
TAACTGTAACTTATGTCAATCCTCCAGCTACAGGCACATTGAATGTAAATGGACAAACTTTTGCAATTACCACAAGTCCACAAACTGTAACACTTACTGGATTGACTGCTAATGGTGCTGCGGTAAATGTAATAGCTGTTTTTTCTGCATCGGCAACTTGTACCCGTACAAATACTGCTTTATTTACAGCCCCAGCTGCTTGTAATGTGAGTTGTACTCCCAACAATGGTACTTGGGATTAGGATTTCCTTGGACACTTTAGACTTGAAGATAGCGAAGTTCCATGCCATTAGAAATTATTCAGTTTAAGGGAATCCTGTTAGCAGGTGTTTTAAAACAGAAAAAATGCAAAAAAATATATATATACTCATAATTGCTGCCTTCATCTGGTTTGGACTGACATCCGAACTGTATGCACAATGCAACCTATCAGCCAGCTCCTCTGGCTCAAATCCTGCCTATACGCAGGTTTACGTCCTGGTGGAGGCGGCTAGCGGCAATATCATACAACAGAACAACAGTGGTAATTTTCCTGCTGTTGCTCCTGGAGCCTATCGTGTACATGCCCTCAATTTTGACCCTAGTAACCCACCTGCACCACTTCCGGTAAATCTCATCGGGCAATCGATTTCATTGGTAGGAACACTGACAGCAGGTTGTTTTAACAATGATTTTTTTACCGATTTTGTCAACAGAAGTTGTGCCTCCTGTTTTTATACCAGAACAATTTGTGCTAATGCGCCTATTTTGGTTAGCACAAGCTCAGAAAATTTGGCTTACACACAGCTTTATGTTTTAGTGGATGCATCAAATGGTCTAATAGTTTCTGTTAACTCAAGTGGGAATTTTACCGGTCAGGTCTCTGCAGGAAATTCCTATCAAGTTCATGCATTGAATTACGATCCCAGCAATCCGCCTTCTCCACTACCTTTAGCCGGACAGCCACTCAATTCAATAGGAACTACCTCAACTGGTTGTTACAACGATGATTACCTAACAGATTTTATTTGTTATAATGTCACCAGCTGTTTCAATGATTGTTTTAGACTAACTTCTATATGTCCCGGGCAAAATATTGTTGCCTCAGTCAGTGGAGAAAATACTGCATACGAACAGGTTTATGTTTTGACTGATGCCGTTGGCCGTTTTATTAGTCAGAACAATACAGGCGTTTTTCCTACTGTATCACTGGCAGCAGGAGATTACAGAGTTTATGCCCTCAATTTCAGCACTTCCAATCCGCCAAATCCACTGCCTTCAATGTTGGCTGCAGGTTCACCTTTATCAATGGTAACAGGAGGTTGTTTTAATCAGGATTTTCTTAACGATTATCTCTGCTACAGTCTAAGTTGCCTTTTGGGCGGAAATCTGCTCAGTTTCTCTGGAGAAAAAACAGGCAGTACGAATAAACTTTCCTGGAGTGTAGAGCAACCTGAAAAAATTAGCCGCTACATATTGTAAAGATCTGCCGATGGCTTCTCAGATTTCACTGAAATCTATTCCTTGGGACTATCTGAAGACTACAGCTTTATCCATATTGATAACCGACCTTTAGAAAAATCATATTACCGATTGAAGCTGATTGATTTGGATAACAGTGTGGAGTATTCAAGCATTCTATTTTTGGAACAGGAGCTTTCTGATGACATTGCCATTTTTCCAAATCCAGTGAACAATACATTAAACCTACGATTTGACGCTCAAAATTCATCGACGTTGCAGATCAGAATTTTCAATACACTCGGACAGCTTGTTTTGGAAAATTTCCAGGATGCTAAATTTGGAATAAATACTTTTTCACTGCCTTTAGATGTGCTAAGCTCAGGAGAATACTATTTGCAGTTGAGTCTATCAAATAAAAGTAGCGTATTGAAGTTTACAAAAAAATAAATAAAAGAATTTTATTGGTGTTCATTAAGTGAATTAAAAGGGGTCCGTTTTCGGGCTCCGTTTTTCATTTATTTAAATACTATAAATCATTAGCGTTTTTTAATATTTATAAAAATTATTAACTAATTGATATTTATTATTTTACATTATATTTATTTAGTTTTTTATATTTTTTTAACATTATCAAACTGTTAATTCAAAATTAAACAATTGTTCCTGCATAGCGTATTTTTGTTAAGCCCTGATTAATTATCGATTATTAAGAATTGACTCTATGAAAAAACTGCTACACCCCATCCTTTTTTTATTTGGCATTCAATGCCTTTTTGCGACCGATTTTTATGTTGATGACAATTCAAATGTCAACGATGTTTTTACTGCAACTTCTGTATCTGGTTCAGATGCTGCCGGAGTACCCGGAACAGCTACAAATCCATTTGCTACTTTAAAATTTGCAGTAGGCAGAGCAAATGCAGGCGACAGGATCTTCATTGATGCTGGCACCTACACTACTGAAGTAGGTATTATCATCAACAAAGCGCTTACCATTACAGGTGCTGGAATTAACCTTACTTTGGTCGATAATAATTATGCAGGAACAGCCACCAACTGGTTTGTTCATATTACTGTATCAAACGTTGTAATGCGCAACTTTACAATTACTGAATATGAGAACAATGGCACGCAGTTGAGCCCAATGTCGGGACAGGCAATTACTGTAGGCGGTGGTGCATCACTTATTTCAGGAATTTTATTGGAAAATCTTAACCTTTTCTTCAATGGTTTATCTGGAGGAAATCCTGCGATTCTGGTAAATGGTAATAGCCAAATTGTCCTTCGCGGCGGCGGAAGTCTTTGTAACACTACCGGAACTGCTTACACTGGCGGTGTGGGTGTTCTTGGAAGAAACATAAATGTTTTAATCGAAGATTATATTCTCTCCAACAATTATAAAGACAACAGTTTTGCAGGCGGTGGACTCAGAGTAGAGGGCGATGCCACAACTATTGTAAATGTTTTCAATTCTGTTATTTCAAATAATGATGCAAGTAACGGAGGCGGCATTTATCAGCGTAATGGCGTCACTGCTTTCTACGATTGTCTTATATCGGGAAACAGAGCCGGGCAAACATTAACTACGGTTTATGGTGGCGGCTTTTGTATAACTGCAGGAACAGCTAAATTCTCACGTTGTATTTTTAGGAATAATACTGCCTCTGGAGGTACCTTGAGAGGT
>CANETR010000427.1 GCA_947441325.1 Saprospiraceae bacterium | reverse complement strand
TGGGTAATTGGCAGAGAATCGTATCATGTAGGTGCTAGTAGTTTGATATATGTGTTGGTTTCTTTTATTTTTTTTAAAGGAATGATGACACAATATTATCGATTGATGGCTTTGTCAATGGCGGTTGTACTGTTTTATGGTGGAATGATATGGTATGTTTTTCCGGATATTGACAAAACTATTTCCTGGGAAGGACATTTAGCAGGATTGATTACTGGATTTTTCTTCGCAGCTTATTATAAAACTCCCGATTATAAAAAAGCGATACAATACAATTGGGAAAAGCCCGATTTCAATCCGGAAGATGATATGTTTATGAAGCATTTTGACGAGAATGGAAATTTTGTCAATACACCAGAACCTGAAGAAGAATCTGAAGAAATTATTGTTCCTCCAGCTATCAGTTATTCTTATGTTTATAAGGAAACTTCAAACGATAACAAACAAAGCGATTAATTTCTTTTCTAGCCCCGATTGAAGCAACTACCGCGTAGTGCGGAAAGCGGGAATATGGATAACTGATAAATTCCAAGCCCTTCGCTACTGTCTTTGTCTTACAGTTTCATAAAGAAACGCACCACAAGCTACGGAAACATTAAGTGAACCGATAGTTCCAAACATAGGTAATTTAGCTTTTTCATCTACTATCTTTAATACCGATGGGTTTATTCCTCTATCTTCACTTCCCATAATAATGGCCACAGGTTCGTTTAGAGAAATATCGTAAATATTTTGCTCTGTTTTTTCAGTGGCAGCAACGGTTTTTATGCCGCTTCCTTGAAGATGGAAAATAGCGTCTTTGATATGTTCTACTTTACAAATAGGAACATTGAATACGGCACCAGCAGAAGTCTTCACAGTATCTCCATTAACGGGAGCCGAACCAGCTTTTTGAACAATAATTCCGTCAACACCAGTACATTCAGCAGTTCTAATGATAGCGCCAAAATTTCGGGCATCACTTATTTGATCAAGAATTAAGAATAGTGGAGTTTTTCCGGATTCAAGTACTTTTTCAATTAGAGTTTCCAAATCATGAAAGGCGATAGGAGAGATGGTAGCCACTGCGCCCTGATGATTATTTGAAGTTAACCGGTTTAGTTTTTCAACGGGAACATAAGAGAAATTGATGCTTTTTTGTTTCATCACTTTCATCAATTCTTTCATTAATTCGCCTTGCGTATCCGATTGAATAAATACTTTATCGATAGCGGCACCCGATTGAATACCTTCTATAATTGCTCTAATGCCGAAGATTTGATGTTCTTTTTCCATATTGCAAAAGTAAATTAAAACAGTGCTTTTAAAAATTTATTTATTAAGATAATTTCTATTTGTATTTAATACTCAAAAAAACTGGATAAATATGGAATAGGTTCCATATTTATCCAGTTTGTTAAATTGTATTTTTTAGTATGCTTTTTATATTGTGTTTTAAAATACATAAACCACTAGTTTAACCAGTGGTTTATGATTTTTTTATAATTTGATTTACATATTCACAGGTGTTTTTATATAAATAGAAGGTATTGGCTTTGGAGTATTCGGGTTTGAGTTTATTTCAACTTGAGGATATAATAATCTCTGAGGTGTATTACTAAAACCTGGTTTTAATTGAATTTCTGCTTTATTGTTTGATCTTCCAAAATCAGTATAAGCTTCATAGCTGCCAATAAAATAAATATATCTTTCTTGATAAATCTCTCTTAAAAGAGCATCTATAGCAGCAATATTATCGCTGTTTTCCATTCCTCCAAGATTAAAATCTGCATCTATGTAGGGTTCATAATTAAAAGTTTCAGTGTCATAACCAGAATTTGTAATTCCTATAGAATAGCCTGTGTCTAATAACGCTCGATAATTGTTATATGAAGTTATACCTTCTGATATGGATGATCTTGCATCAACTTCCGCAATAATTAATAACATTTCTCCATAAGTAACCATTGGCATTGGCGAATCGCTACCAAATTTACCATTTGTACAACAATAATCACTTCCATAAATATTTAAGGTATATGGGTCAAAATACTCACCATTGTTTAAATAATTAAACATAAATCTCGCAGATTCATCTGTTTTTGCATTTCCTCTATACAGGGCTTGAGATGGATCTAGTAACCTTGCGGCATAACTATCACCAGACATATAATCATCTCTATCATAAACTAAAAAAGAATAAAAAGGATTAAAATTTTGATAACTAGCGTTGCCAAAAATGGCTTTAAAGTCATCATCTATATTATCTATCCCAAGTTCTGCATTTGTTTTAGCTAGTGAATAATTTTTAACATGTAGAAAAAATCTAGCCTTTAAAGAATAGGCCAATTTTATCCATTTATCAGAATCTCCACCATAATAAATATCTTTATCACTAGGTATTCCACTTCCAACTGTGGAGCTTAAATTTGTAATGGCATCATCTAATAAAATTTGTAAACTGGCATAAATAGATGCTTGGCTGTCATAAGTAGGAGTTAAATTATTACCTGAAACATCTAGCTTTGAATATGGTACATCTCCCCATAATGAAGTAACTGTCCCCATACAATGTGCTTCGATAACTTGAGCAGCACCTTGTAAATTTGGATTCAATTCAATTGAGGCTTTGTTTTGGGTTAATTTAGCTTGCGTAATACAATTCACATAAGCATTATTCCAGCTGTCATCAAATTCACTTGCTGTTGCATTGTTCCAATTATTTAGTGCGACATACTGTCTGTTTTCGCCGTTCGCTTGATTTAACCAAAGCATTACATCTCTAACTGCTGAACTATTTTGAAAAAATTGGTTGGCTAATAGAGCACCTTGAAAAAGGTTCTTAGAATCGACATTAGTTAATAAATCTGGATCTACATTTTCATCTTCTACCATGCTAGTACAACCACTAAAAGCAAAAAGTACTAGGCTTAGAAAAAAAGTTTTGATTAATAAATTTTTCATATTTTAAAATTTTAAATTTACACTTAGTATAAATGATTTAGTATTGGGACTATTAAAGTATTGTAAACCTCTACCATTAGATCCACCTGTTAGATTCGATTCTGGATCTTGACCTAATGTTTTGTCTTCTGTCCATAGCCATAAGTTTCTTCCAGTTCCTCTAAATGTAATACTCTCTATTCCAAGTTTT
>CANETR010000426.1 GCA_947441325.1 Saprospiraceae bacterium | reverse complement strand
TTTTTTCGCGTTGCCAAAGGGCATAAAGCAGGCCCTCCTTCAGCTGATGCGCCGCAAGAACATCTATCAGCGCAACGGGCATCTTGGTTGCCGGGCCATCTGCTTGCCCATTCATGTACATAAATCCAGATTCGGCCTGCAATACGACATCGAAGGCTACCCGATCGCTCTCTTCACCAAAACCTGTAATGTTTCCATAAATAACAGCAGGATTCAGTTTTTTTATGGTATCATAATCAATTCCCAATTTTTTAGACGCCTGAGTCCTGTGATTGGCAATAACAATATCTGCATCCTTAATCTGTTCGTAAAGCAAGTCCCTGTCTGCAATTTCATTTAAATCGAGAAAAATAACCTCTTTATGATAATTTACCGAAGCATAATATGCAGAAATATTGGATTTCGGATCTTCCGATGATAACTTCCATGATCTTGTGACATCGCCAGCGGTATTTTTATTTTCGATTTTAATAACCCTTGCACCCATTTCGGCAAAGAACATTCCAACCGAGGGACCTGCCAAAACCGAAGCCAATTCAATTACTTTCATATTTTTTTAATTCGAAGAATGTGTATGTTTTCCTTCTTTATCCAATTTGTCGCCACAATAGGGACAATAAGAAAACTGCTGACCAAACTGACTAGCGCATGCCTTGCTGGAAGAATTGCCTTCAACCAATCTATCTTCTTTTGAGGCGGCCAATTTTTTTTCCTTTTCTTTTTCAAGCTTTTCAATAAATGCCGATGATAAAATACCAGCGGGAAGGGCAACAATGCCAATACCAAGCACCGCAATCATTCCCGATAATAACTTTCCGTATGCTGTTATAGGAAAAACATCGCCATAGCCAACTGTTGTAAGTGTTGCAATGGCCCACCAAAAGGTTGCTACTATATTGGGGAAGGCTTTTGGCTGTACCGAACCTTCCACATACCACATCAGCGTAGAGGAGACCAAAAGCATTATAAAAGTGACAAAAAGGGTGACACCCAATTCATTTCTTTTTTCGACAAATACATCGCCTACAATTCCCACCGAACGTGTCAAGGCATTTAACTTAAATACGCGAAGCAGTCTCGATATTTTCAACGCCCTCAAAAAACGGAAATCAACATTTGCCAAATGAAAGACAAAAGGGGAAATGGCAATAAAATCGATAATTCCACCTCCCGATTTCATAAATCGCCATGCAGCCCTCAACCAATTTTTCTCATTGGGATAACGGTAATCGGCCGTAATAATTCTAAGAAAATATTCGAAAGTAAAAACCAGCAATGTGAATAATTCAAAATAATTAAAATAGGTTTCTAAAGACTTATTCCGCTCCATTCTTTCTGTCCATTCGGCGATAGAACCTGCATATCTGTTATCAATAAAAGATTCTGCAATAATTGATACAACACTTAGTATGATTAATGCAGTTATAAAAAACTCAAATAACCAAGCCGCCCAATCAGGATTTTCCTGTTCGGTATCCATGATAACATAGATTCTTTTTCTTATTCCATTAGATTTTAATGCGGCAGTCATCCCCTTATTTTTTTCAAATTTACAAATAATTGACTGTTCGCAAAAAAATCTTTAATAAAAGCGAAACAATCAATATTTTTGAAGCAAAGAACCAAAACATGAAATTCCTTTTTGCTTTATTTTTCTTATTGCAAATCAATTCGCTATTTGCTCAAATCACAATCATCGGCAAAATAATCGATGAGCAGGATAAAACTGCGATTCCATTCGTTCACATTGCTACCGATGAAACAAATGAAAGAAATGGCGCTGTCTCAGATATAGATGGCAATTTTAGCATCAGCATAAAGGAAACATCCAAAAATCTGATTTTTTCTTATGTTGGCTATGAAGAAAAAAGGATTCCTCTTGATAAGCTGCTCAAGCAAAGCGAGCTGCTGATTGAACTGAAACAAAGCAGTATAAATACAGAAACAGTAGTGGTAATATCAGGCGAGAACCCCGCCTATCCTATCATTAGAAAGGCTATTAAAAATCGCAAAAAAAATAATCCTGAAAATTTATCCTCCTTTAAGTACAGCAGCTACAATAAGGTGATTGTTTATGACGAAAAAAATGCCCCCAAAATTAGCGATGATATTAGGGCTGGAGACAGTACCAAACTTGGTATTTATTATATGTTAATGGAATCGCTTACGGAAAGACATTTCAAAAAACCTGATAAAGACAAAGAGCTGATTTTGGCTACCAGAGTGTCGGGTTTTCAAAATCCTGGTTTTGCACCTTTGGCAACTGCCTTTCAGCCATTCTCCTTTTACAGCGATTTGATTGCTGTACTCGACAAAGAATATATCAATCCGATAAGCCCAGGCAGCATTGGACCATATGAATTCCGCTTGGAAGATACCTTATATAGCGCTGAAAAAGACAGTAGCTTTGTCATCAGTTTTTTTCCAAAAAAAGAAAATGGTTTTCAACTGCTAAAAGGTGTTTTGTATATCAATACCAACAATTGGGCTGTAGAATATGTCATTGCAGAACCTGCAGTAAAATCATTGCTCGACCTGCGTTTTGAACAAAAATATGCACTCCTTGATCAAAAATACTGGTTCCCCGTTCAATTAAATTTTGAACTGATCATGAACCCTTACAACAAAGGAACCTTTACCCTACAAGGAAAAAGTTACCTAAAAGACATTGAAATCAACAGCCTCGACATTAAAAACAAAGATTTTGGAACGCTTTCTTTTGAAATGTTAGCAGATGCGATGTCAAAAACATCAGAATTTTGGGATGCACAAAGAACTGAAAAGTTAATTAGCAAAGAAGAAAACACCTATCGGGTTATTGACAGTATAGGACAAAAATTGAATTTTGACCGATTGGGCAAATTCTCACAAGATCTGCCTCAAGGGCTTTTGCCAATAGGTTTTGTTGCCTTGGATCTTTTCAAAATCATTGATTATAATCCATTTGAAAAACTACGATTAGGGATTGGATTGTACAGCAGTAGTAACTTCTCTAAAAAATTTAGGCTTGGAGCTTATTTTGGCTATGGATTTGGGGACAAAAAATGGAAATATGGCGCTGATTTTCAATGGAATATTTCCAACAAAAAAGATATTTATTTTCAGCTCGATTATAAAAATGATGTGTCCGAACCGGCACCA
>CANETR010000425.1 GCA_947441325.1 Saprospiraceae bacterium | reverse complement strand
CTTGGAGGATTTTTTGTAGGTTTCGGGACACGTTATGCAGGAGGCTGCACAAGTGGTCATGCAATCATGGGCTTGTCGAACTTACAATTACCATCGCTAATAGCAACCATTTGTTTTATGCTGGGAGGTTTCATCATGGCCAACCTCATTTTACCTTATATTCTTTCACTATAACAGATTACAACAATGCAAGATAGTACAGATCAAGAAAAAGATTTACAACTTCGCGAATTGGACGCAATGTGCGTAAATGAAAGTCGTTTAGAACACAAATGGTATCATAATTTTAAATACCTGATCGTGGGTATTTTATTCGGTATCATTTTCGTAAAATCAGAGGTAATCAGCTGGTTCCGCATACAGGAAATGTTCAGATTTCAGTCATTTAACATGTATGGCATTATCGGTAGTGCTATTGTAGTGGGTGTTATTTCGGTTTTTTTGATTAAAAAATTCAACATCAAAACCATTTATGGTGAAGCCATCAAAATTACTCCCAAAGAATTCAACAAGGGACAAATATATGGGGGACTAATTTTTGGATTTGGCTGGGCAATGACTGGCGCCTGTCCGGGCCCCTTGTTTGCCCAAATTGGCACTGGTGCGCTTGTTATAATTGTAACACTACTGAGCGCTATTGCAGGAACCTGGGTCTATGGCTATTTCAGAGAGCGATTGCCGCATTGATAACTAAGTGAAAGATGAGATAGCCCCCGATGCAATTATTTTGAGCAAGCTATCTGGAACTATATTCAAGATATAAAGGTGCTGAGATTTTTAAATCTTGGCACCTTTTTTTGTAGTTCCCAACAATTACAGTAAGTTTACAAACAACAATTCACAGAAGTATGAAATAGTGAAACTAAATCTTGATTTGTTTGTAAAATTATTTGTAACATTGAAATTCAAAAGGCAGAAATAAAAAAGCCTGTAAAAAAGGCCTGTCTATTGTAACTCAAAAAAGTTAGGTAAAATATTTAATTATTCAAATAAATTAAAAATAACGCGATGTATAAAATAATAATTATTTCATTTTTAATGCTAATATCCATCAGAGATTGTTTTACTCAAAACTATTTTATAACCACCCAAAACGACTCTATTCCTTGTAATCAAATTAACTTTTTCGATACCAATGCTCAGGGTAAAATGATTGACCTTGAATATGTTAATAAAGAAAATGTCACCATTCGTCTAAAGAAAAATGATATCCCCGATATCAAAACTTTATGTCAAAATGGCTTTATTTACCTGAGACTTCCCCTCAGCCTTAAAAAACCTGATGGTTATTATCGCTATGGAAAACGGATGGTGATTGGGAAAATAATAGTTGATGTCTTTGATGATGTTCAGACAAGTTACAGATTAAAAGAAAACTTTGATGGTTCATACAACGCACAGGGTGTTATGAGGGAAACAAGAGATGGAATTTATATTCGCCATGTACGATTGCCCGATGGGAGCGTTTATGAGGTATCTGGCCTCAAAGGAATAAAAGCATTAAAATCTATCAGAAAATTTATGTTTGAATGTGAGCAATACAAAAAAGAATATTTCTCCAACCCTAAATACCAAACATGTACATTCGAAGAAGCCGTATATGATTACAATAAGATGTGCCCCTAACACTGTAAACATCTTCAGTCAGCTACCCTGCCTTTATTAAAAATCAATTATTGAACATCGATGAAAAAAAATCTATTATTAGCAATATTTGTTCTACTGCTGAATCTTTCTTATGGTCAAAACGAGGCCAACATATGGTACTTTGGCAATGGAGCCGGGCTTGACTTTAATAATGGATGTACGCCTACCGTCTTAACAGATGGGGCAATTAATGGGTTTGAAGGTTGTGCCACCATATCAGATAAAAGAAGCGGGCAGCTACTTTTTTATACAAATTCAGCCTTTGTTTGGAACAGGAATCACAATCTGATGCCCAATGGAAATCTTATCACTAATGGTAATACAATTTCACAGGTAACTATTGTACAGAAACCGGGATTCGATTTAGTTTATTACATTGTAACATCCGAAGTACAGGGATTTTCCGGACAAGGCTATAGATTTCACGAGGTGGACATGTCTTTGAATGCAGGCTTGGGAGGATTAACTTTTAAAGATAGCCTTCTCTACCCTACTCCAGTTACCGAAAAGATAATTCCTATAAGACATGCAAATGGCACAGATATCTGGTTAGTTGGACATCGATATAATTCAAACCAGTTTTTATCATTTCTACTGACATCTTCTGGAATAAATACTACTCCAGTAATTTCTGCACTCGGAAAAGTGCATTTTGATAATTCTTTCACGGATGCAGTAGGCGAAATGAAAGCCTCTCCAAATGCATCAAAATTAGCCCTTGTTACTCTGGTAAAACCGAATATTGAATTGTTTGATTTTGATAATTCAACTGGTCAGGTTTCAAATCTTATCACAATACCTGAAGCCGGAGCTTACGATTCTTTAGGAAATGCCAGCGGATTATATGGCCTCTCCTTTTCGCCCGATAATTCAAAATTATATGTCAGTCAATGGCTATCACCTTCGGCGGGAGTTTTGGCTAAAATTATCCAATTCGACATCAGCTCTAATGACTCCGCATTGATAAATAATTCGAGGGTTTATGTTTTTACATCCTCTACCAAAAATTTATACAGTTTGAAACTTGCCCCAGATAGAAAAATATATGTGGGTCAAAACCAGTCCAATCCATATTTGGGAGTGATAAATTATCCTGACAGTAGCGGTTCGAATTGTGACTACACGGATCTTGGGATTTATTTAAATGGGAAGTTTAGCAGCTGGGGCTTGAACAATTTAATGGAATATGGTGATTACTGTAACATAGTAAGTAATCATGAAAAAATTGAAGATTATAAGCTGACTTTTTCTCCTAATCCTTTCTCTGCGCAAACGCTTATCGAAACAAATATTCCTTTAAATAATGCGACACTAACTATCCTTAATTCAATAGGCCAAACAGTTGCCCAAATAAAAAATATCAATGGCCAAACTATCAGCTTTTCTCGTGGAGATTTGGCAAGTGGACTCTATTTTGCAAAGTTGACAGAGGATTCTAAAACTGTAGCAATCACTGAAATTATAATTGTGGACAATTGACGGGCTCATTTGTTAGGGTCAATT
>CANETR010000424.1 GCA_947441325.1 Saprospiraceae bacterium | reverse complement strand
GTCTTTCTAAAAAAGAAGCCAAGGATAAAATTGAATACTGGTACAATAAATTCGATATTAGCAGCTGGCACAATAAAAAGGTGGAAGAGTTATCGAAGGGCATGCAGCAGAAAATTCAATTTATAGCCACAATCATTCACGACCCGCTGCTGCTTATACTTGATGAACCCTTTTCGGGTCTCGATCCTGTCAACGCAAATCTTATCCGCGATGAGATCTTGGAACTTAAGAACAAAGGAACCAGTATAATTTTTTCGACGCACAGAATGGAGCAGGTAGAACAAATATGCGAGGAAATTGTATTGATACACGAAGGCAAAAATGTGCTTAATGGTAAAGTATCAGAAATAAAACATCAGTTTAAAGAACATCTTTTTGAGGTAGAATTTAAAGGCAATTTTGATAATGCTATCGATGCGGTTGCTTTGCCTGTATCTGTCTCCGAAGGAAAAGCTGTTTTAAAACTTAACGATGGTACAAGCCCAAATAAACTGCTTAGTGAAATGATTTCCAGAGAAATAGAAATTATTTCTTTTAGAGAAATTTTACCATCCTTGAATGAGATATTTATTAAAACTGTTCAAAAATAACACTGCAATTATGAGTAAGCTTGGATTAATTATTGAGCGGGAATATATGACAAGAGTCAGGAAAAAGTCTTTTATTCTGACCACCTTAATAACACCTATCGGTTTCCTGATATTTTTTATTGTTATTATGTTTCTTATGACATCGGGAACAGAACAGAAAAAAGTTGCCGTGATTGATGATTCAGGAATTTTGGGACTAGATAGTTCAGCTTTGGCTTCAAACAGTCAGGTGGTTTTTGAATACAATAAGACGAAAAAATTAGAGGATTTAAAAAAATCACTGGAAGAAAATGGCTTTGATGGTATTTTGTATATCCCTAAATCAGAGTTTCAAAATACTCAACAAATAGCTGAATTAAAAAATCTTAAAGTAGAGTTTTTCGCCTATCAGCAATTGGGCATGAATGCTCAATCTTACATTCAAACTGTTTTGGCAGAAAGGCTCAAATCGGTAAAATTGGCCGATATGGGTATTGAAACTTCAAAACTTGAAAAAGCCGAAATTAAAAGTTCAGACATTCAATTCGATCCAAAAAATTTAGGCGACGAATCCAAAAAAGAAAAAGGTGTCTCGGGCAGTAGAATTTATGTAGCTACTTTTTTGGGTGGCGTCATGATGTTTCTAATATATTTTGTGATCATTATATATGGCAATATGGTCATGCGCTCGGTGATGGAGGAGAAAACCAATCGGATAGTAGAAATTATCATATCTTCGGTAAAGCCTTTTGAGCTGATGTTGGGCAAAATTATTGGTGTTGGCGCTGTGGGTCTTACTCAATTTGGAATATGGGCTATCACAATTCCGACTTTAAATTTCATAGTAAGTCTCTTTTTTGTGGGGCGTTTGCAAAACGCCAATTCAATGATGCAGACTGCAAAAGTAAATCCCGACGAAATGGAAAATTTTGCTGAAATTTTACAGGAACTTTGGTCCTTTAACTATTTCGAAATATTTTTCTTTTTTATGCTCTTCTTTTTAGCCGGTTATGTTCTTTATGCATCGCTTTTTGCTGCAATAGGTGCTGCTATGGGTGATGATTGGGGTGAAGGACAGTCGCTGACAATGGTCGTAGTTATTCCAGTTATCTTGGCGTTTTACATAGGAATTGCTGTCATCGAAGACCCCAATAGCAGTTTGGGTGTATTTGCCTCTATTTTTCCTTTATTTTCACCGGTGGTTATGCCGGCAAGGATTGTTTTTGAACCTCCAATGTGGCAAATTTTATTGTCTTTGTTCTTCCTTATGTGTACATGTTGGCTTTTTGTCTGGATTTCGGGCCGTATTTACAGAGCTGGAATTTTGATGTATGGCAAAAAAACTACGCTGAGAGAATTGGTGAAATGGATGTTTTTAAAAGAGTGAAATTACTTGCTTGTTAGCTGGTTTTTGAGTAGTTTGTATGCTGGTAGTTTGTATGCTGGTAATTGTGCTTGCCTGTCAGCTGGTTTTTTAGTAGTAGGTATGCTGGTAACTGTCGCTTAAACCGAATTATAATTTCAGCCTTCTAATGTCTAATTTCAGCCTTCTAATTTCTATAGTCTGATGTCTCAAATCTCACTTCTCAAGTCTCTTCTACCGTCTCTTGCTCTCGCGCTCCGATTTTCCTTTTTTCTTCAGCATTCTTTTGAACCAGCTTTCTTTTGGTTGATTTTTGCGAAGTTCCAATAGCAGTTCAATGCCGCTTTCTAATGATGTTTTTACCAGATCGCGTAATTCTGAGGCATTTTTGATGCTGTCTTTGAATTTATAATGGGAGGTATCTATTGCTTTGCCAAAATGAAAATAAAAACGTTGTGGTTTGGGTAAGAGTGTAGGGCCAACACCTTTCACAACAGGAATTAGTAAATCTTTTCGAATGCCCATTCTTTCTATCATTTTGCCGAATGGTGATTTCATATAATCGTCGGCATCGTAAACAATATCATAACATTCTTCAGGACCAACCGAAGCTAGTGGCACTATGGTACAGCCAAACTGAATGGCTAGTTTCGCAAAACCAATATGATCGCGCCAGATAAGCTGATAAGCCTCGCCTTTTTTCTTGAAAGCCTCGCGAGCCCCACCAGGAAAAACAAGCACATACTGTTTTTTGCGCAGCAAATCGGCAGCATTTTCGCGTGTGCCTTCCACTTCGCCGAATTTAACGAGAAAATCTCTGAGATATGGCACCTGAAAGTGTGCATGATCAACCAACATCCTTAGGAAGATTTCTTTTTCCTCGTAAAGCTTAAACCAAATAAAGGGCACATCCAAACCACCCATAATGGTGTGATTGGCGACAAAAAGTACAGGACCCTCCGATGGTATGTTATCTAAACCCGAAAACTGCGGATCAGTCAGCCATTCCCATGGTTTGAAAATGAGACGAACTTTATCAACCTCAGAAGGAAGCGGGGCTTCACGGTCAAAATTGAATTGCATAGTGTATATTTAGGGCTACACTACAAAGATAAAAAAAATATCTGTCGACTTAAATTATCTGGAATTTAAAGCCTGAACTTTCTTTGAATCCATAATTTTTTCAAGCTCAGCGTTGATAATCTTAGCAACTTCTTTAGCTCTTTC
>CANETR010000423.1 GCA_947441325.1 Saprospiraceae bacterium | reverse complement strand
CCATCGAACAATTGGTGGTGCTCTCTAATTTGGAAAGCATCAATGCCGTCTTAATTATTCAAGGCTTAGTGCAGCAGGAACGCCTAAAACAATTGAACCAAATTGCCATTACTCAGATGAAATCATTGGTAAACAATCAGCAAATAAAGAAACTGAAATGAGTTTAGATAAAAACTGTTCAAGCGGGCACCGAGCTGTTCAACTTCTGTGAACTGTTTAATGGATATTTCTTTGATTATTTGTATTTTTGTTTTTGAACTGAATTATGATAGATGCAAAAAAATATCATCCTTAGTAATTACAATATCGCATACAGCACACAAGGCAATGGACCTGTAATTTTACTGCTGCACGGCTTTTGCGAAGACAGCGCTATGTGGGACAGTTTTAAAATGCCTTTTTTGGAAAATTATAAGGTCATTTGTCCCGATTTGCCTGGTTTTGGCCTGTCGGAAGCAAAGGAGCAAATCAGTATGGAAATCATGGCAAGCTGTATCAATGATATCTTTGAAAAGGAAGGCATTGCTAAATGTTTTTTTGTCGGGCATTCCATGGGCGGCTATGTGGCGATGGCTTTTGCAGAAAAATATCCTGAAAAGTTATCAGGTCTTTGTCTATTTCATTCACATCCTTTTGAAGATAGAGAAGACAAAAAAGAAAATCGTCGAAAAACAATAGAATTTATGAAAAGGTGGGGGACTGGTCCCTTTGTCAGAGAACTTATTCCCAAGCTTTTCAAAAAAGAATTTGGCAGGGATAATCCCGAGTTACTTTCATCGATGATTGCCAAAGCCGAAAAATATCCGCAAAGCGGAATAATTGCCGCAACAGATGCCATGATTGAACGACCCGATCGCTCAGAAATTCTGAAGAATCTAAATTGTCCACTGCTATTTATTATTGGTGAATTTGACGAAGCAATCCCGGCAGATTTCAGCAAAGCACAGCAAAGTTTAAGATCTGATGCAATGGTTTATACGCTCCCCGTTGCGCACATGGGTATGTTCGAAGCAGCAACAGAAACTCAGCAGATTTTAAGCAGTTTTCTAATGAATCTAAAACATTAGACTTAATTTGGTCGTTTTAAATTAAAACTGATTCATGCGGATTTTTATACTGATACTTTTTTCAACAGCGCTCTTTGCCCAAAATCCATTGGACAAGGAGTTGTTGGTACAGTTTAAAAATTCAGAAACTGCCTCCAAAGCAATTTTAGCAAAAAACAACTCTTTTGAATATGCTGCTTTATTGCCCGAATGGAATATTTACATCCTGAAATACAATGGCGCTGAAAAAAACAGGCTCTTTGAGCAACTAAAATCCGATGCCGACATTCTTCATGTCCAGGAAAATCATCAGTTAAAACTTAGAAATATACCCGATGATCCGAAATATGGACAATGGCAATGGAATATGGAACTCTTGGGCCTGCCTGAAGCTTGGACTTACAGCACAGGAGGTATTACAGCATCGGGCGATACCATCGTTGTTGCTGTAATTGACGGCGGTTGTGACCTACAGCATGAGGATTTAAACGAAAATATCTGGCATAACCGAAATGAAATCCCTAACGATAGTATCGACAACGATGCAAATGGCTATGTGGATGATTTCAGGGGTTGGCAGCCCGTGAATAGAAATGATACACACGATGTGAATTCGCATGGGACTTCTGTATCGGGAATCATTGGGGCAGTGGGTAATAACGGTACCGGCATCAGCGGTGTCAACTGGAATGTAAAACTGATGGAGGTTTCAGCGGCAGAGCAGGATATTCTGCTGGAATCGAATCTGCTTAGCGCTTATGCTTATATATTGAAACAGCGCCGTCTTTATCGGGAGAGCAATGGACTGAAAGGGGCCTTTGTTGTCGCTGTTAATCTCTCTGCTGGTGTCGATTATGGTCGCCCCGAAGATTTTCCGCTTTGGTGTGCGATCTACGATTCGCTTGGCAAAGAAGGCATTTTGAGTGTGGGCTCGGTCATGAATAACAATGTGAATGTAGATGAAACGGGCGACATGCCCACCCTTTGTCCTTCGCCTTTTCATATTACGGTTACCAACAGCAGCCGCTACGATGCTATGGATCTGAACGCTGCCTATGGCTCTAAAAACGTGGATATAGCTGCACCAGGAGCAGTTTATACGCTACGCCCTGCCAATACCTACAATACCTTTGGAGGCACCTCGGGCGCTGCGCCGCATGTAACAGGGGCTTTGGCACTTCTGGCATCTTATCCTAATTCGGAATGGTCAGCAATGTTGAAAACATCGCCCGAAAACGCGGCCTTGTTTATGAAAGACATTGTGCTAAACACTGTTAATAAATCCAGTTCTTTTGAAACTAAAACCTACAGTAAAGGTCGCCTGAACATTGGCAATGCCATGAAAATGCTGGACAGTTATTTCTCGCAGGCGGGCAATACAATGACCCTTCAAAAATGGACAGAAGACCAGTTTTTATTCAAATTTGAAATTATTACAGCGGGAGATTACACATTGGAAATCTTCGATATGATGGGCCGATTAAGAGAAAGCAGGAATTACTTTTTTGAGTTCCCGGGGCAGTACAGAGATATCTTGGACGCCGCAACCCGAAAAAATGAAATCCTTATTGCCCGCTTCAGTTACAAAAATGGCAAAAGAGTCGCTGTACTGAAATTCTAGGTCTTATCGATATTTTTCTATTATTTTCAATACTTCTTCTTCACTTATATTAGGTTTCAGGAAGTACATGTACTTATCTTCTATACTACTAATAACAAAAACCCCCTTTTCGCTGCCAAACATTTTGCCGGGATAATAGTCAATATATATTTTAATGTTTCGGCTATCTAAAAGCGTAAAATGATTGTACGAATATTTATAATCCTCAATCACGGAGCTCATTTTTCGTTTTTTCTCTTCAAAATTCAAACGCATATACACTTCTTCAGTCTTTTCAGTCGCTCCGACGGCGAAATTGATATTATCTTTCTCGAAATTAATAAAGCCTTTTAGGGTATAGTTAAAACCGCCATTGAGTTCTATCCTGGCAAGACTTTCCTCGTGGGTCATCTGAAATGGGCCTTTTGGATAATGAGATACATTGCCTTTTACAATTTGGGCTTTTACTGCTGCAAAAAGTAAAACGCTTAGCATTATTGTCGTAATAAACTTCATCAGAT
>CANETR010000422.1 GCA_947441325.1 Saprospiraceae bacterium | reverse complement strand
TATAACAGGTTTGGGGGCTGTAGTGCTACATCAAATTGCCGGTTATGTAGAATTGCAATATGCACTAAGCAAATTAAGTCCCGAAGAAATGGATTTATTTGAAAAAAGATTTGTTGGCACTTCTAATTTAAATTATGCACACGCTGTACTAAACACACCAGCTGTGGGTGCCTCAGGAGCAGTGTATGGCGTGCTCGTTGCTTTTGCCATGCTTTATCCCAACAGGGTATTGTTACTACTCTTCCCTCCTATTCCAATAAAGGCTAAATATTTTGTACTCATAATGGGTGCAATTGAGTTATACTTAGGATTTAAAAACAATGGAAATGTAGCGCATTTTGCCCATTTAGGTGGAGCGATTTTCGGATTCTTGTTAATAAATTATTGGCGAAACAGGGGCGAGCGATTCTAAAATTTCAGCAAAACGGCTTTTTAATCAGACTATTTGGAAATGAGTACAATTTGGCAGAACATCAGGTATGAATACAGCAGAGGCAATGCAGTCGTAAAACTTGCAATGCTCAACATAGCTGTGTATATACTTGTAAATCTCATTTCTGTACCATTTTTTTTATCCGGAATCCAATATCAGATTTACACCAATTTTCTTGCAGAATGGTTTTACCTGCCATCCAGTCCCGAAAAATTATTGTTCAGGCCCTGGACCCTTTTCACTTATATGTTCATGCATGCCTCCTTATGGCATCTGGTCTTTAATATGCTGGTGCTATACGGCTTTGGACGTATTACAAATGATTTGATACACAACAGTAAAATAGTGCCCCTATATTTATTGGGTGGCTTTGCAGGCGCGCTGTTTTTTATGGTTTCTTTCAATGCCTTTCCTGTTTTTTGGCATTTGGGCTCAGTCCCTTTGGTTGGCGCTTCGGCTGCTGTGATGGCAATGCTCTTATCGGCTGCAACACTCAACCCGCAGGGCCATATAAGGCTCATTCTCATAGGGTCCGTCGAATTGCAGTATGTGGCGTTGGCTCTTGTTGTGATTGATGTCCTGTCAATTCCCTTCACTAACCCGGGCGGACATTTTGCGCATTTGGGTGGCGCACTGATGGGATGGTTCTATATTTTTCAATTGCGAAGAGGGCGCGATCTGGGCTATCCAATAAGGGCAACTGCAAAGTTTTTTAGCAATCCATTTGCTTTTGTAGCTTCAAATTCAAGAAAAAAACGTGCGCAAAAATTAGCTTATAAGAAAGCAACTGAACCAGCCGTTTCCGAAGCTCCAATAATTTCGGGTAAAGGAGCCGAAGGCTTTGGCCGCAGTTTCTCATCGCGTTACAAAAACATGACTATTGATGAATGCGTTGATGCCATTCTTGATAAAATAAATGCAAAAGGCTATGATAGCCTCTCGCAGGAAGAAAAAGACTTCCTGGCCAAAAGCAGTAAAAAGAAATAGCCTTTGTCTGTTTCTTTTGGCAATTATTTCCCCCTAAAACCAAACCATCGTGGAAAACTCCTGGAATGCGAGGCAACAATATCAGCGAAATTTCGAAAAAATTATTTCAGGTCTCAATGAAGCCCAACTCGAGGCGGTAAATAGCATTGAAGGTCCTGTGCTAACCATTGCCGGGCCCGGAACCGGAAAGACCCATATTCTTGCCGCGCGAATAGGGCAAATTCTTTTAAATACCGATGCTGCCCCTCAAAATATTCTTTGTCTTACATTTACCGATGCGGGAGTTATTGCCATGCGCAAAAGGCTTTTGGAGTTTATTGGCCCAGATGCTCAAAAAATAAATGTTTTTACCTTTCATTCTTTTTGCAACAAAGTCATCCGGGAAAACATAGACGCTTTTGGGTTCGAACAGCTGCAACCTGTGAGTGATCTTGAAAGAATTGACCTCATTCGTTCCATGATTGACGATTTGGAACCTACACATCCTTTGCGACTTTCTAATCGTAGCAATCCTTACCAATTCGAAATTAAGCTAAAAAACCTGTTCTCATTGATGAAAAGTGAGGGTCAGGATGCAGCTAATATCTGTAAAATTGCCGATGAATATGCTGCTTTGGTTCCTAGCTTGGAGAAATTTATATACAAAAGAAAAAGTGGTGAATTTCAAAAAGGCGATCTCAAGAAAAAAGAATACGACAAAGAAATAAAAAGACTAAGGGAACTGAAGTCGGCCGCAATGCTTTTCGAAATATTCGAAAATAAAATGCGCACTGCCGGTCGTTACGACTACGACGATATGATTCTGTGGGTGCTGAGGCTTTTTTTGGATAACGATAACGAAGACATTCTGCGCAATTATCAGGAACAATATCAATATGTGTTGGTCGATGAATTTCAGGATACCAATGGTGCGCAGAACAGTATTTTAATGAAACTGATTGAATATTGGGATGTTCCCAATGTTTTTGTTGTGGGCGATGATGACCAATCAATTTTTGAATTTCAGGGAGCAAGGGTCAAAAATATGATTGACTTTTTTAACCACTATAGCACAAAGGGGTTGAAACTGGTAGTATTGGAAGAAAATTACCGTTCCGGACAGGAAATTCTCGATGCTGCAAAACAGATTATCGACCGCAATCAGATACGCATTATTCGCTTATTGGACCAAATGAGTACTGATAATCAAATCAGTAAAAACCTATTGGCATCTAATCCGGCAATACTTCAAAAAGAGATTGAGATTAGCATAAAAGAATATCCGAACAAGCTTCAGGAAGAGATTGATATCCTCAATCGCATCCGATCTCTACATGAAAAAGGGATAGCATATCGCGAAATGGCTGTAATTTATTTTATGCACAAACAGTCATCAGAACTTATCAGGCTATTCGAAAAGCATGAAATTCCTTTTCAGACAAAGCGGCAAATTAATATACTGGAGACACCCATTATCAAAAATCTGCTCTTACTGCTCCGATACCTTGCTATCGAATTTGAGAAACCTTACAGTGGCGAAACCATCATCTATGAATTATTACATGTCGATTTCTTTGGTATTTCGGCAGCCGACATAGCCAGCCTAAGTACACATATTGCATTTGCCAACCGACAAAAACACGACAATGGCGATTATGCCTACCTGCAATGGCGCGATATTCTCAAGAATGAGGCAAAGCTCAGTGAGATTTTAGGCTCATCGCCCGATAAAATTATCGAAATTTCGAAGCTGACCGATGAGGCCATGTT
>CANETR010000421.1 GCA_947441325.1 Saprospiraceae bacterium | reverse complement strand
TAATTTTAATACAATTGCCTCCGCAGTACAGTTTTTTAATTTGATCTGAAGCAGTTGAGGCTCGTTGATGGGTTTTCCAATTTGTGAAACAATGTAGGCTTCTGCTGCTTCGGCTAATTCTAGTTCAACAATTTCCTTGCATAGCAGCAGGCAAAAGCGGTTATAAATTTTACCGACATGTGAAATAGGATTTTTTCCGGCAACGGCCTCCATGCTCATTGGTCGGCAGGGAGTTATTAATCCGTTGATTCGGTTTCCGCGACCCACTTCCCCATCATCGCCCGCCTCGGCACTTGTACCACTCACAGTCAGGTAAATAGATTCATTTTCATAATCATCGGCACTATTGATAAAAAGTTGGGCATTTTTTAAATTTAATTTTTCACAGACAAGTGATTTTACAGCTTCTTTCTTATCGATATAGTCTTGAATATCAGAAACAAAACGATCTATCATAGCAATTGATAAAGTATAATTGATATGCGCTTCCGTTTTTAAAGCCATTACTTTGATATCCTCCCCAATAAAGGGCATTTTTTCTTTGATGGCTTTGGAATTCAGTAGCTGTTCAATATCAATTACCTTTTGTTCCGTATGGCTAAGCGGATAATATGCCACACCGAAAGAAGTATCATTGGCAAGGGGCATATCTCCTTTCCCGAAGCGGCTGAAAAGATCTGCTAAATCAATGCTACCAGGCCTTATTTTGCAGCTGATTTTAACATCCCTTTCAGGGAGTAATCGAAGATTTTCCCTGAACCATTTTTTTAAAGTTTCTATGGCGATTTCCTCTACAGGAATTTTCCTGCCGAAGGCCTCAAAGCTGGCTCTACCTGCAAGTATCAGCTCAATGGGTCTTGTAATTTTACCAGCGCCATATCTGCTCACCGAAGATCCACCTACCAATAATGCCTTATCGACATTATGGTGAAGTACCATGCCGAATTCCTGTAAATAATAAGAACAAAGTTCAATTGAAACTTGCTCCGCAATCTGGTCGCATATGCTGTCGGGATGTCCTTTGCCCTTTCGTTCGACCATTTCGAAATGACCGTAGGGATTTAAGGACTGAATATTAATCTTGTTTTTCAAATTATTCTGCCTTTACAATCTGTTTAACAAATGGCAGCTTAATTTTGGTTTTCTTATTAAAGTCTTGCTTGTTTCAGCGATTTCAACCTTATGATTTCGTGGGCACAAAAGGTCATATATGACTTTTCTGTAACTATTACAGATTAAATGCTTTGATTGAAAATCTAATTAATATCCCGCTGCCGAATCATCTCCTCTCCTATCTGCGGCACCTTCCAACTTTCCGTCGGGACGAACTAAAATCGCCTCAACCTGACCGATTGAACTTCTTTCTTTGAGGCTATGACCCATTTCTGCAAGTTTTTTTGCCGTAGCTGCATCAAAACAGTTTTTCTCATGATAAATTTGATCGGGTAGCCACTGATGGTGAAAACGTGTTTTTTGCACTGCATCCTGTAGTGGTAGGCGGAATTCAATTACGTTCATAATTACCTGAAATACAGAAGTAATAATAGTGGCTCCACCCGGAGTACCTACAACCATAAATAATTTTCCGTCCTTTTCCAGAATGGTTGGTGTCATCGAGCTCAACATTCTTTTTTCGGGTTGGATGGCATTTGCTTCGGCACCGAGTAAGCCAAACATATTGGGCGAACCCGGTTTAGCACTGAAATCATCCATCTCATTGTTCAAAATGATACCTGCCCCTTTTACAACAACCGATGAGCCATAATTGCCATTGAGCGTAGTAGTGACTGAAACAGCATTTCCATCGGCATCAACAATAGAATAATGTGTAGTCTGCTCCGATGTTTTGATGGGTTTTCCAGCCTTTATCTGTTTGCTTGGTGTAGCCTTTTTTTCATTATAATCCCTCATTCTGAGTTTGGCATAAGCTTTATCGAGCATTGCCTCTATTGGGACGGGATAAAAATCACTGTCGCCCAAATGTTCTGCTCTGTCGGCATAGGCTCTGCGCTCGGCTTCAGCCATCAGATGTACGGCAGCAGGGCTATGGAATCCCATCTGTTCCAGTGGCTGATCTTCGACCATTTGCATCAAAATCGCCAAAACTACCCCTCCGCTCGATGGTGGCGGCATGGTAATAACCTTATAGTTTTTTTTATACTCAAATACGATAGGATTTCGCCATTTTGCCTGATATTTTTCCAAATCCTGCATGCTGATTATCCCTCCGCCTCTTTTCATGTCATCCACAATCAGTTCGGCAGTTTTGCCCTTATAAAAGCCATCCTGACCATTTTGCTGAATCCTGCGCATTACCTCGGCAAGCTCTTTTTGCATCAGTTTTTGTCCGGACTTCCAGGCTGTTTTTTTTACAAAGGCATTTTCATGCTGATTGATTCTTGCAAAATTTTTTTGATTGTAATTCAGCGCATTCGCTTCCTGTGCAGTAATTTCAAAACCGTTTTCTGCCAATTTTACTGCAGGCTCCAACAGGACGGACCAGGGTAGTTTGCCATATTTTTTATGCGCTTCAAACATTCCCGCAACAGAGCCAGGAACCCCCACTGCCAAATGTCCGTTTCTGCTTAGACTGTCGATGGCATTGCCATTTTTATCGAGATACATATTTCTGCTCGCAGTAAGCGGCGCTTTTTCTCTGAAATCGAGCGTTGATGCATTGCCATTTTTATCGCGGTATACCATAAATCCACCACCGCCGATATTCCCAGCCTTGGGATAAACTACCGCAAGGGCAAAATGTACTGCCACCATCGCATCAACGGCATTGCCGCCTTTTTTCAAAATGTCTCTGCCCGCCTCCGATGCCAAAGGATGAGCCGAAACCACCATGGCTTTCTCGGCAACAAGCTCTTTTTGAATTTTGTATTTTCCCTGAGCAAAAAGCCCCTCTGTCGCTCCAAAAAATAAAAGTAATAACAAGAATCTATACATGACTAGTGATAATTTATTTTGATTCCATCTGTAGATTTAGCTTTTTCTTCTTCCAAATATACTGCCCAGTCTTAGTCTCAATTTGTTGATCTCCTTCATTACAGCCATTATCGGCTCTTATTAGAATATGATCTTTCAATCCGCCCGCATCGTTTGGATAAATCAACTCTTCGGTGTAGTAACAGGGAGGATCGGCCAGATTTTTAATGTCTTTTACAGCT
>CANETR010000420.1 GCA_947441325.1 Saprospiraceae bacterium | reverse complement strand
GTACAACAGGGTATGCAGTTTAATTTTCAGGTGATGATGCAGAATATCAGTGCTGTTGATATGGACAGTATGCTTATAAAATATCAGATTGTTGGGCAGCCAGCAACTTACAAGAGATTGGCCGAACTCTCTGCGGGAGACACGCTCAGAACTCCCCTCCTGTCAATTGAAACAACTAATCTTTCAGGACCACAATACCTTTTTGTAGAAATCAATCCTGATAATGATCAGCGGGAAATGCACCATTTTAATAATATTGCCCTCATTCCATTTTTTGTTCAGACCGATATCATAAATCCCCTTTTGGATGTTAGTTTTGATGGGGTGCGTATCATGAATGGAGATTTAGTTTCGGGTAAACCTCAAATTGTAGTTTCACTAACAGATGAAAATCAATGGCTTGGCTTGGACGAACTGGAAGATTTCAAAATAATTCTCCGTCATCCTAGTTTCCAGAATGGAGAAACTGAACTCAGTCCTACTTCATCAGTTGTCAGAAACCTTGTTTTCCTACCTGCCGATGCGACAAATCTGGTAGTTGAAAACAAAGCGCAGATTGTAATGGATTTAGACCTGCCATGGGATGGCGAATACACTCTTTTTGTGAGTGCCACTGATAAGTCGGGAAACAATTCAGGCTCTTTGGACTATAGCGTCGATTTTGAAGTAATCAATGCTTCTATGATTTCAAATGTGCTTAATTATCCGAATCCTTTCACCACTTCTACTCAATTTGTATTTACACTAACAGGCCGCGAACTACCTGAGTATATGAAAATTCAAATTTACACCATAAGCGGTAAAATTGTAAAAGAAATTGGCTTGGATGAATTAGGGCCAATACATATTGGTATTAACCGTACGCAGTACGCCTGGGATGGAACAGATCAGTTTGGTGACCGACTTGCAAATGGCGTTTATTTATACAGGGTAATTGCCAAGATGCGCAAAGAGGATGAAGCAGAGATGAAACTCTTTACCAATAACATCAGTTCTCTGTTCAGAAATGGTTTTGGCAAGATGTACCTTATGCGATAAAGACAATTAAAGCAGTTGCCTTAGTAATTCACTTATTTCAAACTGGGCAGTTTTGAACCTTTGTTCGCCAATACCGCTAATAATTTTAAAAGGCTTTGAAGCTTTTTCAAGTGCATTTTTATACAGATTAAAAATGTCGGCCCTGTCATTGGGATTGGAACGCAATGGGTCGAATTCCCATGGAATATCCGCATTGCAAAGCAAAATAAGGTCATAATTCCTGTTTTGAAAAGCCGTTTCAATACTTGGGTCGGAAATACCAAAAACATATTCCTGCCATATTTTACAGACTAAGACATCTGTATCACAAATTATGAAATCATGTTTTTCAGATAATTCATCTTCCAGCTTCATTTGCATAGCTGCTATATGACTTATGTCCTCAAAACTGCATTGATATCCTTCGGGTTTTGAATAAAGAAAATCTCTTGCGAATTCCCTCAGCAAAGGCAGATTAAATTCAACTGACAAAAAATGCGCTAGGCTACTTTTTCCAGTGGATTCAGGTCCTGTTATGGCAATTTTTTTCATGTATCAAATTTATAGTGGCAAATCACAAAACTTATTTATACTTTTGTATCATATTAAACAGAAAATCTGGAAGCAAGTTCTAACTCAGTTTTTTGCTGGCAATGCAAGATCAATATTCTCCTAAAAATAAGATTAAAATTAACCTTTCAACGATAATAATCGTAACTGTGCTGCTGTATTTAGCAGGCATGATGGCATTTCTATCTTTGTATTGCAATAGATTGGCAAAATCCTCCTCCGACCAAATCGCTTTCATCATTGAATTAAGCGATAGCACAGAAGAAACAGAAATTTTTAAACTTGAACAGCAAATATCAAAAAGCAATTATAGCCTGCCTGGCTCGGTAAAATTTATAGACAAAGACGAAGCAGCTAAAATTATTGAAAACGAAACACTTAGCAAAGAAGAAATTATGGTTTTTGAAGAAAATCTTCTTCCCAACATCATAGAATTTCAAATTAAACCCAGCTTTTACTCCAAAGAAAATGAAATTGTTGCTGAGCTTAGAAAAAACCCTATTGTAGCAGAAATTTTTGATGCTAAACAAAACAATCAGCTAACCTATCGTAATTTGCAGAGAATTAGCCTTATTGCTTCATTTTTACTAATATTTCTTATCTTTGTTGCATTCATTTTGCTTCGAAAATCGATTGACCTGAGGGAAATAATACAAAGTGTAGAAGAAAATGAAAATCAGGTTTTTACAAACAGTACTCTAGATCTTATTTTGTCCAAATACCTTAGAGCAGGAATCATAAGCGGCAGCATCACAATGCTTTTACTGGTGACAACTGTTTCAGTATTTACAGAGAGGTCTAAAGAATTAAACTTTTTTGGAAATTATTTCGTCATTATCTCAATATCTTTAGCTTTAGCCGCAATTGGAATTTTGATATTTTGGAGTAGCGCCAAATTAAGCATTAAAAAATTGTCTAATTTTAATCCAGCATAAACTTTAACAATACATCATGTCTAAGAAAAACTACAGAAAACCTGAGTCTAAGCCCAGTACAGAAAAGAAAGAAACAGTTGCCAAAAAGGAAGAAATTGGCAGCGCAGGCAAAAGCTATTGGGATAAAAAGTATGAAAAAGAAAAGCCCGAACTGCTTTTCGGAAAATCTCAGTTTATTATTATTGCTGTCGGTTTAGTGTTATTGATTTTGGGATTTTTCCTTATGTCGGGTGGTGCTATGATCGATGAATCCAAATGGGACAGTGGTGTTATTTATAGCTTTACACGTATCACCCTTGCGCCCTTTTTGGTGCTATTAGGTTTGGGCGCAGTAGGATATGCCATTTTCTACAATGGTAAAAGTGAAAAAGAAATTGAAATGAATCTTGATAAAGAGTCATAATAATGGATCTTTTTCAGGCTATCATCATAGCAATTGTTGAAGGACTTACCGAATTTTTGCCGGTTTCCTCCACTGCTCATATGATTTTTACAAGTTCTCTTTTTGGTATTGAAGATGACGAATTTGTAAAATTGTTCCAGGTATCAATTCAATTTGGTGCCATCCTGGCCGTTGTAGTGTTGTATTATAAGCAATTTTTCAATTTTCGCAATTTGGGATTTTATCTTAAATTAGCAATTGCAGTCGTACCTGCGCTAATTCTTGGTGTTTTATT
>CANETR010000419.1 GCA_947441325.1 Saprospiraceae bacterium | reverse complement strand
TATCAAGCTTCGGAGAAGCGCAACATGATGTTTGAATTTTAAAATCTAATAAACTCAGAGGGAATAAAAAAGTATAGCACTGTTAGCGTTTTAATTTTTCACCAACTTAACAATTTTATCAGCTATTTTCAAGACATAAACGCCTGTTTGCCAATTGGAACAATCCAAGATTGTTTTTAAATTGACAGTTCCAGAATGGATCAACTGGCCACTGATATTATATAGCGCATAATTTTCCACTGATTCACTTTCGATCATCAAGACCTGAGCAATTGGATTGGGATATACTTTTATTTTGCTATCAATTGGGCTTATGGAGGATGATTCTGTGCTATTAATTACTCCCACTGCATCGAGATCGAAACCACCCTCATTGAATGGAGTTGTCCAGGGGTCGTTGATAATGACAGCACGGCTGTCGCGGCTGCAATACTCAGGTACTATGCTTCCCACCACATCAATTATTCTAAGATGGGTAATATTATTTATATCAATAATGGAAGAATCTTTCAATTCTTCGAGGTCGAAAGGCGTGCCATAATCCGCCCTGTATTTTCCAGCGAGGTTGTGTATTTTACTGGCATCCGATGCGCCAAATGGACCAATCTGAACACTTGTGTCATTGTTAGAAATGGAGGGAAATCTTACAAAATTTTGACCATCACTGCTGACTTCCACAAAGGCAAGTTCTAAAAAGGTATGGTTAAAGGCATTCTCGAAAACGGCAAAATCAGGTCCCAAACCATTTGATATAGGGATTGGAAACTGTAAAATAGCTATGCCGCCATCCCCAAGACTCAAAAGCCCGCCTTCACCTGCAATGCCGCAGGCATCAGGTTCTGAGCCTGAGCTGACCAAACCTGCCGACTGATTGGCAATATTCAGAAAACCTCTTTGTACGGTACAGATATTTGCCCACGCAACCCATTCAACTGAGTCTTTGTGCATAGCAGTACTCCCTGGCAATCCTGCTGCTGGAGGAAATTGTGCTTGCAAAAATTGAGCAAAAGGGAAAATAAAAATTATTATTAAGAATGTCCTCATGGTAAATGTAAAAATGCCGCCCCCCTAATTCTAATACCATCGGGGAGCAGCTGCGCATCAACTAAATTTTTATAAACTTTTGAATTTTAGTGCCTATTCTGACAAAATAAACTCCGGCTGATAAATTCGATAAATCAACTTTGAAACTATCATTTTCGATTCCTTCGAATCTTTTGAGGACTTTGCTATCAAGGCCTATAATTTCTAGTTTGCCTATTTTATCCTTATGCAGAATATTCAGCTCATTTACAAGTGGATTTGGATAAATACTTGTTTGGCTGAGATCCTCATGCTCTGAATTACTTAAATTTACTGTACTGTTTAATACTTCGAGCACTTCGGTAGAAAAGCCTACCGGAAAAACACCAGTGCTATCGCCATTAAGATTGTAAATCAATCCTTTATTGTTTAAAAGCTGATTGCCAAAATCAATTGAACTGACATAAATTTTGTCGTGGATCGGATCAACAGCAAAGCCATAAGCAAAAGTTGGTGGTACAACAATATCTGCATTGATAACAGTATTATTCACCAGGTCATAGGTTCCTATGCCATTATTAAAGGGAAGATACCATTTTGTACCATCGAAAAAAACAGACTTACCGGTACTTTTTGGATAGAGTACAGCTGCAGCTGCGACCGTGTTTTTTACTCCGCTAGCCAAGTGTAAGGTCGAAATTGTTGAACTGACACCATTTATGGTATAAAGAACAGAATCCCCCACATTTACCAGCCTGCCAATTTCATCGCCAACGGTGGAGAGTGTATCATTGCGCAAAAAACTCAGGTTATCAAGGTCGACAATAGCCAAATATCCAAGTGTATCGCTATAGTTTGCTGTTGTATTATTTTGGGCGATGTAAGCCTTGTTGCCGATTATCAGAAAATCTGTTGCACCCTTTGTGATTTCGGGAATACTGTCGATAAAGGCAAGGCTGTTTTTGTCGAAAATACGCAGGTTGCCCTCGGTGGCTGCATACCAATTGCCGACAATCAGTTTTTCGCCATAAATACCCAGGCGAATGGTACTGGGTGCTCCGAATTGACTAGCGGCGATTCTTTCGCCAGTCCAAAGGTCATATTTGACAATGCTGTCCTGAGCAGCCAGATAAATAAAACGGTTTTCCTCTACAAGAACATCCTGAACGGAATTGGTGCGAACAGTATCCAACTGACGGAAACTGCCATCGCTGCTGTTGTAAATACCAATGTTAGCGAATTCTGTACTGGAACCGAAAACCCCTCCATTTGCTACAATGAGTTGTTGGGCAGAGAGTAAACTGCCGATAAACAAAAAGAATAAAACTTGAAAATTAGTTTTGATAGCCATGATCATGCTGTTTTTGGATAAAAAAATAACATTACTCAAGCTGTCAAAACCTGCCGACACAGAATAATGTTACCTCCTTAAACAGCGTGCATATCGGGATTATGCTGCCTTTAGGGCTGTAAAGCAAACTATGCAGAGCAAGCCTTTGACGCGAAAGCTTTCTCAAACCCCAATTTTTGGCAGGCAGGTATCCGACTTATGGCTAAAGGCCAATCACGGTTGCGCGACAGTGCGGGAATTTCACCCGTTTCCCTATTAAGAAAAAAACTTTAGAAACTAAACGCTACTAAAACCATTTTCACCCCCTGGGGTTAATAAGTGCCACAAAGATAAAATAATTTTTTAAAAAAGGCCCAAAGCATTAAAATCCTTTAATTTTTTTGCTGATTGATTTAGTAAAATGCTAGGGTTGAGTTATCAAAGTTCAAAAACATCGCCCCAAAGTCTTTGTCCACCATCAATGTAGATAGTTTCTCCGGTTATAAAAGAGGAGAGTGGTCCCATCAGGAATAAGGTCAAATCGGCTACTTCCTGGGTGCTGCCCATTCTTTTCATAGGTATTCGGTCTGAAATGCCCTGTAGTAGTTCGGGCGGATAATTCTCCAGGCCTGTTGAGGCTATGATGCCCGGCGCGACGGCATTGATTCTGATATTGTTTCGAGCCCATTCCACCGCCAGTGTTTTTGTCATATTGTCCACTCCGGCTCTTGCTGCACCTGTATGTACCATGCCCGGAAATCCGCGAAAAATATTGGCAATGACATTCACAATATTACCAGATTTTTGAGGAATGAAAAAGCGCTTGGCCAGAGTCTGTGTCATATACCAG
>CANETR010000418.1 GCA_947441325.1 Saprospiraceae bacterium | reverse complement strand
CTGCATGCCACCTAAAGGCTGATGTATCATGACACGGCCATGAGGAAGACAGGTACGTTTGCCTTTTTGGCCAGCAGCTAAGAGAACAGCACCCATCGAAGCAGCAAGACCGGTACAGATGGTTGCAACATCGGGACTAATGTACTGCATGGTGTCATAAATACCCATGCCTGCAATCACAGAACCACCGGGGCTATTAACAAAAATTTGAACATCGCGTTTGGGATCTACAGATTCCAAAAACAGTAATTGAGCTTGAACCACATTTGCCACATAGTCATTGATGCCCACACCTAAAAAGATGATACGGTCCATCATAAGACGGGAAAAAACGTCCATAGATGCTACATTCAGCTGACGTTCTTCGATTACATATGGTGTAAAATTGCCGATTTGTGGAATATTGGGCATGAAATTTTTGGTAGAGGCTTCTGCATATTTTTCAAGATGCATACTACTCATTCCTAAATGCTTTACAGCATATTTTTGAAATTCATTTTTGTTCAACATGGTGAAGATAGATTTATTAAAATCACAATTTTTTTATGATAAGCTAATATTAAATTAAACTGTAGTAATAACTATACCGTTTATTTTAATTGTGACAAAAAGTCAGACATAATTTTTAAAACATCAAATTTATGGGTTAAGCTCAGTAATTGCAAGTAAAAGTCCAATATTTTGTTAGTTTTACCCAAAATCGAAGTTTTTATGGAAAATATTGATCTAAATTCAGATTTTTTGGCTGTTCTCGAAGAGATGGAAAAGGGAGAGGACTGTCTTTTTATAACTGGAAAGGCAGGCACTGGAAAGTCTACGCTTTTGAAATATTTTGTCAGTCATACCAAGCTTAAAACAGTCGTTTTGGCACCTACTGGTATAGCGGCCCTGAATATTGGGGGACAAACCATTCATTCTTTTTTTGGCCTACCTCCAAGACCAATTTCTAAGGAGGAGATAAAACCTAGAACCAATCAAAAAATGTATAAAGCAGTAGATGTAATAATCATAGATGAAATATCTATGGTAAGGGCCGATCTGATGGATACAATCGACTTTTTTATGCGGGTTAATGGTAAAGATAAATACAAGTCCTTTGGTGGAGTGAAAATGATATTTTTTGGCGATCTTTTTCAGCTACCTCCTGTTGTAGCTACTCAGGAAGAGCAGTTTATGCTAGGGCAACAATATGAAAGCCCCTATTTTTTTTCTGCCAAAGCATTCGAATATTATCCAATAACGATGATTGAATTCAGAGAGGTGTACAGGCAGTCTGATCCATATTTTATAAGGCTTCTGGATGCTGTTAGAACCGGTAGTATCGATTATGATGAGTTTATGGAATTGAACGAAAGACATATTCCCGATTTTCCGACTGATTCCGACTTTTACATCATTCTTTCTGCGCGGAATGCAGCAGTGAATGACATTAATAAAAATAGATTGGCTGCCCTGAAAGGAGAGGAGTTTAGTTACCTGCCTGAGCTAAGTGGTGAAGTAAACGCCGAGCCTGTTGAGTCTCCTTTAAAATTAAAACTTGGTGCGCAGGTGATGTTTTTAAAAAATGACCCTTTGCGTAGGTTCGCCAATGGGACAATTGGTAAAATATGTTATTTGGACAATGAAGAAATTAAGGTTCAGATTATGGGACCCGATGAAAATCTGCAAACAATTGACGTGCAGCGTTTTCAATGGGAGGTGGTTAAATATCAATTAGGCGAGGGTAATATCGATGCCAAAGTAGTGGGTACCTATAAACAGTTTCCACTGAAATTGGCTTGGGCTATGACAATACATAAAAGTCAGGGTAAAACCTTCGACCGTGTAATCATTGACATGCGAGGCGGTGCATTTGAAAGTGGACAGACCTATGTAGCACTTAGCCGTTGTCGAACACTTGAGGGTGTAGTACTTGTTAATCCTTTAAAGCCAAGAGATGTGATGGTAGATCCTAGGATTCAGGAGTTTTATCAGCAGCATCATTAGGCTTAAAATGCAAGACATTAGATGCAAGACATGAGATGCAGGACTAGACAAATGATTACCTTATTTTACGCAGTGGAAAAGTATTTGTAAATTTTATTTTATTGCCGTTCTCCGGATTTGTAAAATCTATTCTTACACATACGCTATCATCCGTAATTTCTAATATTTCTGCTTCGCCAATTGCCTTTGTTCTGTTACTAAAAATGGGCACATTGTCAAAAATTCTTGAGAATCTTATATCAATAGTCGTTTGGCTTGGATCTGGCGATCTATATTCAGTTATTTTACCTGTCTTGATGACAGGGGCTTTTGTTTCCCATGGGCCCGCAGGTCCTGTAATGTCGATATTGAGAAGGAATTTGCTGCTATCTCTATTTAGACCATAGGTTCCAACTGTTGCATCGAAGTCGGCAATTGTAATATTGATTATTTCTCTTTTCTTTTCAAGACCTTGGCTATAATCACCAATTGTAGCTATGGCTGTAATGTTTTTATAGCTTTTGATAGCTGCATCTTTGCAACTTATTTCAATTGGTCTGTCATTTACAATACATTCTTGTGCTTTTGTAATGTTTGAAATTTGAAACAGGATAAACAAGGTTGAAAAAGTTAAATTCAAATAGTTCATAAATAGAAAATGATTAATTATTGAATATCTAATTATTTATCAAAAATTGGTCCAAATAATTACAGATAAGACCTTTGTAAGTTAAGGGTCAATAAATAATAGGATGAATATTACATTTCTATATTTCTAATAATGTTATTTGGGATGTTTTTTTGAAAATAAATTTCAAAAAGCTTGCGAAAGCAAAATACTCATCGTACATTTGCAATCCACAATATCGCAGAGTGGAGCAGCGGTAGCTCGTCGGGCTCATAACCCGAAGGTCGTAGGTTCGAGTCCTGCCTCTGCAACCAAGACAAAACATCTCATTTTCATGGGATGTTTTTTTTTGTCTCATTGCAAGCATTTCGTAGTATAAAACTTCCAAAAGATAATATCATGAAGAAAATCATCCTACTTGTATTGATTTTGATAAGCGGTGCAAACCTATCATGGTCTCAAATAAAATTTGAAAAGTTTGACTGGGCTCAACTTAGTGAAATTTCAGCTAAGGAAAACAAAATTATCATGATTGAGATGGCAGCTAGCTGGTGTCATTGGTGTAAGGTTATGGAAAAAAAAGTTTTTCCAAAAAAAGAGGTTGGAGAAT
>CANETR010000417.1 GCA_947441325.1 Saprospiraceae bacterium | reverse complement strand
TCGAGATAACGTTTAACAATAGTTAGTCCCAACCCTGTACCCTCATAATTATCGGCATTGCCAGCTCTGAAAAATCTTTCGAACATGTGCACCTTATCCTCTTCGGGAATACCTATTCCATGATCGGTCACTTCAATTTCTAAAACATTGGTATAATATTGAGTTTTTAGTATAATATCTTTGTCTTCAGGTGAGTATTTTATAGCATTTGACAGTAGGTTTATTAAAATATTTTTGAGTAAGTGGCTATCGACCAGCATGTCCTTTTTACCTTGGTGGCTAAAAATAATATGCTGGTTGCTTAACAATAGTGGGCTGAGTTCTTCAGTTAGTCCATCAATAAAATCTGTTAAATTAATTTCGCCAGGCTCACGGAGTGAAAAACCTGATTCCATTTTATCAAGCGACAAGAAATCAATGAGAATATTATTCATATTTTTCACTGCCGACTTAATTCTATCGAAATGTTTAACTTTTTTTTCCTGATCGGTCTCAGAGCTATAACGCTCAATAAGAGAGATTGAAGACAAAATGGTGCTGAGTGGCGTTTTGAATTCGTGAGAGGCCATCGACACCAGCCTACCTTTCAATTGGCTAAGTTCAAGTTCAGTATCGTAAGCCTTCTTTAATTCAATATTTGCCAAATTCAACTCAGCTGTTCTGTCATACACAAGCAACTCCAAATTTGCATTCAACTGCTGTAGCTCATCTTCTTTTTTACGTAGCTGCTGTATGGTTTTGAATTGTTGAATGGCATAACGGATAGAGCGGTCGATCAGGTCCGGATTTAACTCGGCCTTTACCAAAAAGTCAGATGCACCAGACTCCAAAGCTTCGAAGTCGAGTTCTCGGTCACCCTGTCCTGTTAGCAGTATGATAGGACCCGATTCAACGACAAAATTCATTTTTTTTAACAAATCTAAACCACTGTCTTTACCCAATCTGTAATCGAGTAGAAAAACATCGAAGGAATTGGATTTCATTGCATTCAAACCTTCTTCGTAATTGGTGGCCCATTCCAAATTGTAGCTATTGCTTGGAATTTCATTGATGATTTCCTTGGTCAAAATGTAATCATCTTCATCGTCTTCAATTAGTAAAATTTTTATATAATCTTTCATACTATTTGGTTTTTTTATTGATGTTCGTAAAAAGGGATTGAAACAATTTCAAACCAGTACTTACCGAGATTTTTAATAATATCAACTAAGGCGTCGAATGTTACAGGCTTAGTAATGTATGAGTTTACGCCTAAATCGTAGGTTCTCAAGATATCCTCTTCAGCTTTAGAAGTTGTGAGAATCACTACAGGTATACTCCGAAGGCTTGGGTTGCTTTTAATTTCTTTAAGCACCTCTCTCCCATCCTTTTTGGGCATATTCAAATCTAACAGAATGAGGCCGGGCATCGGATTCTTTTCAAGGTTAGCAAATTTGCCCCTATGATTGAGATAATCCATAGCCTCTTGGCCATCAGCAACAAAATGCAAGGGATTCAGTAGCTTACTCTCCTCCATTGCATCCTGTATCAACATGCGGTCTTCCTCGTCGTCATCTGCTACCAGAATTGGAATAATCTTATTATTTCTATTATCCATATTATGAATCTAAATTAAAAAATAGGTTTATGCTTCAGCTCCGTTTTGTTTGACGGGCAATGTTAAAATAAAAACAGCTCCTCTATCGGGTTCACTTTTGGCCTCTAAATCTCCGCCATGTCTTGTTGCAATTCTTTTACAAATAGCCAGACCGATGCCCGATCCTTCATATTTTCGCCCTTCCAGTCTTTGAAATATTTGAAATATTTTATCACTGTACTGAACATCGAAACCTATACCATTGTCTTCGAAATAGATTTTGATCATCTCCTCCATAAGTTTTGAACCTGGAAAAGAGTCCTGTCTGATTTTTTCGGCATGTATTTTTATAACAGGCGCCGTATCAGGTTTTCGAAATTTAAGCGCGTTACCGATTAGATTTTGAAAAAGCTGCCTGATCTGTGTAGATTCTGCCTCAATTATTGGTAATACTGACATTTCAATTTTTGCACCTGAGTTTTCGATGGCAATTTCCAAATCGGACAATACTTCTTTTGCAATTTGATTCAGGTCAACATCCTGAAAAGATTTGGCATTAGTCGACACCCTTGAGAAGGACAACAAATCATTTATTAAAACCTGCATTCTCTCGGCAGCGCTGATCATTCGCTCCAGATAATCGATAGACTTATCGTTCATCTGTTGAACTTCGCGTTTTAGGCGATCTCCAAAAGCACGTATTTTACGGAGTGGTTCCTGCAAGTCGTGCGAGGATACATAGGCAAAATCCTGTAGTTCACTGTTACTGCGTTCCAATTCTTTGGCATAGCGCCTTACCTGTTCTTCGGCTGCTTTTTGAGCACTCAAATCGTGTAAAATTCCAGTAAAAATGATTCGGTTATTTAAAACAACTTCCGACACGCTTAGATGTATGGGAAAGGTTGAGCCGTCTTTTCTTTGGGCCATTACTTCGCGCCCAATGCCAATAACCTTTTTATGACCAGTTTCTAAATAATTAGTTAGATAACTATCGTGACGGGTTCTATCAGGTTCCGTCATCAGCATTTTTATATTTTCGCCAATGACCTCATCGGTTTCATAGCCAAAGAGACCTTCAGCTGCGGGATTCATCGTTTCTACAACCCCTCTTTTATTGATGGTCATTATACCATCGACAGCTGTATTAATAATGGCCTGTAGTCTCGATTCCTTATCTTGCATTTCTGAATCGCTGAAATTATAATTGCTTCTTTGCTGCAGACTGATTAGAAAATAATCATTTTCGGGAAGTGCAGAAATTGTCAATTCAACATGGATTCCGTTTTTTAACTCAAAACGTTTTGGAACTTCGGTTTCCGGTCTTACAAAATTATAAAAAAGGGATGCAAAAGGCTTTCCTATAATTTCCTGCTCATCGGATAATATCTTTTCAAATATGATTCCGTTAGCATCTACAATCGTCAAATCGTTCCCCTTTGCAGTAATAAGCCCCAGATTAAGATATTTTGCGGCCTCTAAAACATTCATAGTCTTGTTGTTCGTTTAATTTGTCGCAAATTATATTATTTTATTGAAATTACATAATATCCCTAAAATAAAAAGGGGGCCGAAGCCCCTCTGTTTTCAGACTATTACAAAAATCAACACAATAAAACCATTAGAACTT
>CANETR010000416.1 GCA_947441325.1 Saprospiraceae bacterium | reverse complement strand
TTTAATTTGTCTTCGAATAAAACCAAAACATAAACTTTTTGACTAATGCCTATTAGATTCGATTCCGGTAATGATAATAACTTTTCTGAAAGGGGTGGAGGAAAAAACAAATGGGGAATTCTGGCACTTCTTTCCCTTGTAGTTTTTTTTCTTTTCAGAAGGCCCAAGTTCACCATACCGATTTTAATTATTGTCGGCCTTGTATATTATTTCTTTTTTTTAGGTGGCAATAAAAATCTTATGGCCCTTGGAACCGGAAAATTTGGAATGGGATGTGGCTTTGACCAAACAAAATACGATAATACTAAGGTTTATGAACAATTAGCATCGAGTAGCAATAAAAATAAAATACCATCATCCTTTTCTCTTTACAATTATGCACCTAAACGTAAGAATCAAGGTGATCAAGGTTCATGTGTTGGTTGGGCTTCGGCCTATGCGGCAAGAACCATTTTAGAGGCCTATGCAACTGGTAAGGATCCCAATTCAATTGCCTTTAGTCCTGCTTTTTTGTATAATCAGATTGCACTACCCGGTTGTGAGGGCTCTTATACGAGCGATGCACTTGAAATTATGGCTTCAAAAGGTTCTTTGCCATGGGAGAAATTTGATAATGACCCAAATTCCTGTAGTAAAAAGCCCAATGCCAATCAGTTTTCAGAGGCCAAAAATTATAAAATAATTGGGTATAGCAGACTTTCAAAATCGGGAAACGATTATGACGTCAGTTTGGAGTCTTTAAAACAGAATATTGCTCAGGGAGCACCTATTGTCATTGCCATGAAAGTGCCGGAATCTTTTTACGAACTTAATAATGAGCTTTGGGAACCAGCAAAAGAAGATTACAGAAATATAGAAAGTCTTGGTGGACATGCAATGTGTGTCATTGGCTACGATGATTTTAAATTTGGAGGTGCTGTTCAAATTATGAATTCCTGGGGTAGAAATTGGGGGTCGGATGGCGTTTTTTGGATGAGATATACCGATTTTGAAAAATTCATAAGAGAAGCCTATGGCTTATTCCCACTTCCTAAAAAAACAGAAGTAGAGTTTGATGTTTCATTTGGTTTGGTACATGCTGGTAGTAATGCAGAAATACCATTGAATCAGTATAGAGCCAATCTTTTTAGAACTAGATCGCCTTTGAAAAAAAATGACAAGTTCAAAATTGAAGTTCAAAACAATGTACCTTGTTATATTTATGTTTTTGGTCAGGAAACCAACGGAAAGTCATTTATACTTTTCCCATACAAGGATAGTAAAAAAAGTAAGAGCAAATATTCTGCCTATTGTGGCATCACAGGAGCAAGGCATTTTCCAAGTGGCGTAGAAAGTCTAAGAGCAGATGAGGTAGGTAGTCAGGATTTTATGGCGGTGGTTGTTTCTAAAGATGAGTTGGATTACAAAGAGTTGAACGAGCGAATCAATAGAATCCCCGGAAAAGATTATTTGTCCAGACTCAATAAAGCAATGGGAGCTATGCAAATTTCAAACCCTAAATTTAAATTAAAAGCTTCTTCTGTTGCTTTTCAGGGCAAGACTTCAGGCAATCAAAAGGCAGTGGCAGTGGTAATCGCAATTGATAAAAAATAAATTATTACCCTTTTAATTTTCTAATGCTTCAATAATATTATGAAAAATTTATTCACTTCAATTATTTTTTTATTGGTTGTAAATCAAGGTTTTGCTCAAAATAAGATGAGCCCCGAAATGCTCTGGAAATTAGGCAGGATGACTCCAATAGGAATCAGTGACGATGAAAAGTTGGTCTATTATAGGGTCACTAAGCATGAGGTCCTGGAATCTAAAAAATCATCGGTCTTATATGCCTTGAGCATAGCAGATGGAAGCGTTTCGGTAGTTGAAAAGGCAATCATAAAGGATAAAAATATTTCTCCTGATGGCAAATTTCTACTTTCAAGTAGCGATGTTAAAATTAAAAAAGTAAATGGGCAGGATTATTATCCAGAATTAAAAAACAGCAATGCCTATATTTACGATAATCTTCATCACAGACATTGGGATTCTTGGGAAGACGGAAAATATGGACACCTTTTCATAAGTTCAGCCAATACTGCTTCAGATGACAGTAACAATCCGCTTACAGACATTATGGAAGGAGAACCCTTCGATTGCCCTCAAAAGCCTTTTGGTGGAGACGAAGACTATATCTGGAGTCCCGATTCTAAAAATATAATCTATGTTTCTAAGAAAAAATTTGGCACCGCTTATGCCACTTCAACTAATACAGACCTTTATCAGTACAATCTCGAAACTAAGAAAACGATAAATCTTACCGAAGGTATGTTGGGTTACGATACACATCCCGAGTATGGAAGCGATGGTACTTTGGCATGGCTGTCAATGAAAAATGATGGCTATGAGGCCGATAAAAATGATATTATTATCCTTAGAAATGCTAAAAAAATAAACCTGACAGAACATTGGGACGGATCTGTAGAGTCTTATAAATGGGATAAATCGGCTCAAAAAATATATTTTACTGCAGCCATTAATGGCACCAAACAATTGTTTGAACTTAGCATTTCTGAAAAAGAAAAATCGAAAATAAAACAGTTGACAAATGGCGATTTTGATGTTAACAGTATTATCGGTCAAGCCGGCAATAGCCTGTTGGTATTGCGAAATGATTTTAACCATGCCTCAGAAATTTATGCAGTTGGCATTGGAAGCGGAAATATGAAACAACTTTCGCATGTAAACGATGAAATTTATAACAACATCAGCCTTTGCAAATCAGAAAGGAGAATGGTTAAAACTAGCGATAACAAAGAGATGTTAAACTGGGTAGTGTATCCGCCCGATTTTGATCCCAATAAAAAATATCCTACACTTTTGTATTGTCAGGGTGGCCCTCAGTCGCCGCTAACGCAGTTTTATTCCTACCGTTGGAACCTACAATTGATGGCCTCGCAGGGTTATATTGTTGTGGCGCCAAACCGACGTGGAATGTACGGTTACGGTGTGAAATGGAATGAAGACATCAGCAAAGATTGGGGAGGTCAGTGTATGAATGACTACTTATCGGCTATTGATAATATTTCAAAAGAAAAATATATCGACAAAAACCGTATTGCCTGTATAGGGGCAAGCTTTGGTGGTTATTCGGCCTTTTATCTGGCAGGTAAACACGAGGGTAGATTCAAGTCATTCATAGCGCATTGTGGTATTTTTAACTTGCAC
>CANETR010000415.1 GCA_947441325.1 Saprospiraceae bacterium | reverse complement strand
TTTCATATCAGTAAACTTTCTTTAAAATTCTTAAATCCCAAAACCCGAAAATCAGTCCTCGAAAAAGTATATCTGATCAGAGTTAGTGGAATTCTAGGTTAAAATATTAAGCATGAAATCAAGTTTAAAATCAATCAAAATCAGCTACAATGCTCCAGTGGTGTTGACATTTACATTAATATGCACCGCTGTTTACATAATAAACTATATATTTGGAGGCGATTTTGAAGCAAATCCGCAAGGTCTTATAGGTGAATTTTTCCTTTTACGCGGAGAATGGTATTGGTACGACTGGAAAAATTATATTCGAATTTTTACCTATACAATGGGACATGCAAGCACAGAACATATTGTGGGTAATCTTTCCATTTTCTTGTTAATAGCTCCAATCATGGAGGAGAAGTACGGCAGCAAAAATATTCTGACAATGATGCTTACTACTGCCATTGTCACTGCCATTTTTCAGGTTTTGCTTTTTAGTTCTAATCTATTGGGTGCAAGCGGTCTAGTATTTATGTTTATCGTGCTCGTTTCTTTTGCCGATGTAAAACAAGGAACCATTCCGCTAACTTTTATTTTTGTAGTGGTCTTCTTTGTAGGGAAAGAAATCATGAGCAGCATGGGCAGTGACACTATTTCGCAGTATGCTCACATTGCAGGCGGAATATTAGGCGGTGTCTTTGGTTTTACCGCTCAAAGAGTAAAACAAACAGGAGCAGTGTAAAATAATATTTCATTAAGACATTGTTTTAACCACATTAGCATAATATTATTTGCAAACTATATCAAGTCAAAAAGTCTATTTTTTGTCTGAACATTAAAAAAACCGAAAAAAATCTTTGGTAATCAGGATGCAAATCTTCATCTTTGCAGCTGAATTTAATCCTTTTAACTGCTTAAATCTTCATTTTGAAGGCTATTTGTTAAAACAAAAACTTAAAAATTTTATGGCAAGCATCCAAGAACGCGTAACCAAAATTATTGCCGATAAATTGGTTATCAATGAATCTGAAATTACTCCCAGCGCTAACTTCAAAAAAGATCTGGGCGCCGACTCTATCGACCTCGTAGAACTTATTATGGAATTTGAGCGCGAGTTTGAAATTTCTATTCCCGATGAGAAGGCTGAAGAAATTCAGACTGTAGGCGATGCTATCTCATTCCTGGAAGCAAATTCGTAGTTCTAAACCTATTTAGGAATAGAATTTTCGATAAACGAAAAGCGTCGGGGTGCGGTATGTCTGCTCCGACGCTGTCGTTTTTTTAAGCATATCGATATAAAGAATTTCTTAATAAATATTGTATCAAAATGAGCAAAAGACGTGTAGTAATTACCGGTTTGGGAGTTTTAACTCCAATTGGAAATAACGTTGAAGAGTTTTGGCAAAATCTGCTGAATGGTGTTAGCGGAGCAGCGCCAATTACACATTTCAATGCTGAAAAATTTAAAACTCATTTTGCCTGCGAAGTCAAAAATTTTGATGCGGGTGAAATATTGGGCCGTAAAGAAGTACGCCGACTAGACCCTGTAATGCAATATTCCCTGGTTGCCAGCGACGAAGCTATTAAAGATGCAGGACTCGATACAATTGAAAACAAAAAAAGAATTGGTGTATTTTGGGCTTCGGGAATTGGTGGTATTGATACACTGCATGCCGAAATTGCAGAATTTACCAAAGGCGATGGCACACCTCGTTTTACGCCATTTCTGGTACCTAAAATGATTGTTGATGCCTCTGCTGGAAATATCTCTATCCGCCACGGATTCACTGGACCAAGTGCTGCTATTGTTACAGCCTGTGCATCTTCAACACATTGTATAGGATTAGGTTATGACCAAATTTTATTAGGACGTGCCGATGTAATGGTAGTTGGTGGTGCCGAAGCTGCTATCGGAGAAGTAGGTGTAGGTGCCTTCAATGCACTGAAAGCCCTTTCCACCCGAAACGATGACCCCACTGCCGCCTCTCGCCCATTCGATAAAGACCGCGATGGTTTTGTTATCGGCGAAGGAGCCGGCTGTCTCGTTATTGAAGAGCTAGAACATGCCATGGCTCGTGGAGCAAAGATTTATGCAGAAATCATAGGTGTTGCTCAAAATGCCGATGCCTTCCACATTACGGCGCCAAATCCCGACGGTACTGGTGTTATTGAACTTATCAATTTGGTGCTTAAAGATGCCGGCATCAAACCCGAAGATTTGGATTATATCAATCCGCACAGCACTTCTACCGATTTAGGAGACATTGCCGAAACCAATGCAATCAAAAATGCCTTGGGTGATGCCATTTATGATATCAATATGAGCGCTACCAAATCGATGACTGGTCACCTCATCAGCGCAGCTGGTGCTGTTGAGTCAATTATCTGCATCAAAACTATCAATGAAGGTAAAATCGCTCCTACCATCAATTTTAATGAATTCGACCCTCAGATCGATTCAAATATTAAAATTACACCCAACAAAATGATCGAGGCTGATGTCAATATCGCTTTGAACATTAACTACGGTTTTGGAGGTCATAACTCAGCAGTGATTTTCAAAAAATATCAGGATTAAAATGAAGATACCTAGAATGGCTGACCCAGTGTCAGCCATTCTAATTTTTTTAACTGTTTGTTCTATTTGTATTATTCAATTAGGTGATTAGAAAGATTTATAATTTATACCTCTCTCCCGACAGAACCTTTGCAAGAGAGTTAAGCAAAATTCTGGGTTTTGTTCCCCGATATTTGCATTTCTATCACCGTGCTTTTACCCATAAATCAACAAATGGGCACAAAGGCGAAGACCCAATCAATAATTTTAACAACGAAAGATTGGAATACTTGGGAGATGCTATTCTCGACGCCGTTATGGCTGAGTATCTTTTTAAAAAATATCCCATGCACGACGAGGGTTTTTTAACCCAAATGCGCTCTAAAATGGTCAATAGAAAGACGCTTAACAAAATTTCAGCAGACATGGGTTTGGATATGTTTCTTCGTCAAAGAGGAACCTACAGAGTAAGCCAAACTATGATGGGCAATACTTTTGAGGCTTTTGTTGGTGCAATTTATTTAGATGTAGGATTTACCACAACAAAAAAATTCATCATTCACAGAATTCTAAAAAAACATTTAGATGTTCATTTTCTTGAAAACCTGAATGATAATTTCAAAAGCCTTTTGCTAGAATACTGTCAGAAACAACAAAAAACTATTTCTTAC
>CANETR010000414.1 GCA_947441325.1 Saprospiraceae bacterium | reverse complement strand
TTGCTCCCGACGGCATTACACTTTATTTCAGTTCTACCGGTCATCCGGGTATGGGTGAGGCCGACTTGTTCATGACTGTACTCAAAGAAGATGGCATTTCATGGTCAACTCCGCTCAATCTGGGCGAGACCATCAATTCACCTTTCAGGGAGGCGGGTTTGGTGATTTCTGCTGAAGGGAGAGCCTATTTCGCCTCTGCACGTTCAGGCAAAGGCTCTTTGGATTTATATGAAAATCATTTAATCGGAACTTTTAAACCTAGAATAGATGCCGTTTTGCTGGATGCCTTTGTTATAGATGACGAAACTCAAAAGCCTTTGGAAGGCGCCACTGTAAGGGTGAGAAGCTCCAACAAAAGTATTGGTAATTTTACTACGGATAAAGACGGGCGCTTTTTTATTTGTGTACCAAGCGGCGCTTCATATTCCTATATCATTGAAAAACCTGGTTTTGACAGTAATGTGAATGCCGACTATTTTGAAAAAATTGAAGGAGAAAACAGCAAGCGCGTTGAAATTTTTATGACCAAAGGCGGCAAAACCAAAGAAACAGTTTTGGTAGAACCAACTGCAGAAGATACGGTGACAACACCTGAAATTACAGAAATTATTGCGGCAATTGATTCAGCCAAAGTAGAAAGCCCATACGCGCAGCTTCTTAATAAAATCGATTGGAATAAGTTTAGAGAAAATACCCCAAGAACAAGAATCAGAAAAAATCTATCGCTATATTTTGATGTGGATACGATGGGTATCAACGATATTCACAAAGAGGCCATTTTGAAAATGATAGCGCAACATGAAGATCCTTTCTCACTGGATGTTCAAATCACAGGCTTTGCCGATGACGATGGCGATGAAAAATTCAATAATTATGTCTCTGTCATGAGGGCTAAAAGCGTAGCCGATTTTATGATACTGATTGGAATGACTACTGATCAGGTAACATTTGAAGGTAAGGGTAAGCAAACCACAAATATGGCAAAGCATCAGAATCGAAGGGTGGAAATTATCGTTACAGACTAGCCTTTATTTTTAAAGCATTGGCATTTTTTGCATTTTCTGAATTCAGAACTGTACCAGTTCAAGCCATATTCACTGTATTCAATTAAGCAGGGATTTTTGCCATTTTTTGCAATAATTACAAAACGACGCGAGAATCCGCTCTGCCAAATTTCTTTTTTATCGGGAAAGAATTCAAGGATATTATTTTTTAAAGTCCATTTTCCCTCGCTGTGTCGGTTGCAGTCACAATTTGCCTTGTAATTGTGAAAACTGAAGCTGCCATCTGCCCTGATTTCTATTTCATCCTGACGTTCGCGCATAGGAGTAGGACTGAATGTATAGCATCCGAATGCCTTTCCATTGCTAATCAGATCTGAACTGTAATTGATGTAATCCAAATACTTTAAATCGTTTCTTTTGTCGAGATGTCCATGCCAATAGTCGGCATGCCAAAGTTCATTGCCATCAGAATTATACACTACATGCATCCCGTGCATATAACCATACTTGTCATACTCAGAGTCGGCTTTCATGCTGCCATCAGCATAGAATTGTTGCGCATAGGGTTTATTGCCAAAATTGTAAAAGCTTAACGCTAATTTGTTCGTGTCATTTTTATAAAAAGCCTCATAATAGCCCTTTGGCAAAGAACTAGGTAATAATAAAATAAAGGTGTCCGACTCAATGTAGGTGTTGAATCGGTAACTGTTGCCATGCCTTAGATTTATTTCTGTCAGTTCGATTTCATTACGGTTGAGTGTATCGAAAGGAAGAAAATCAATTTGAGCAAAGCCCGTTTTTTCAAAAAGAAAAAGGAAAATTATAAATAAGAGAATTCTCATTGCGTTGTTTGAAACGCAAATTTATCAATTATTTGCCTTGTTTTGCCTCATAAAGCGCATCAATTTGCTTTTGAATTGCTTCTGATTCCTCGATTTTACGAGCATAGGCTTTTAAATCTCCTGAACGCTGAATATCTCTAGCCTCTTCCATGATTTGGAGATATTTTTTTTCAAGTTGTTTAATCGGATCTTTTTTGAATAAGCTGAACATAGTTTTATATTTATTCATTCAACAGCTAATCAATCTTATTTGTTCTCTGATTAAACGATAGTTACACTTTTTAATAAATAATTATTGAATACAACTGTTGAGAAAAACTTCTATTGAAAATGAATAGCATTTGTGTGGCATTTAGCATTGAAATAAAAGCAGCACAATCTATGCTAACAAATAATTAGAGATTAAACTTGATTTTGGGGATAAATTGCTTTGAAACGAAAGTTGATCAGCTACATTTTATCAAAATGAAAATAGTTTTAAATTTATTGAAGCCCTCAACATTTTTACTTGTACATAAATTGTTTAATTTTGCCTTTGTATTTGACCAAAACTAAAAACAGCTAATGAGTTTTAAAACAAAGATTAAGAATTTTTTTAGAGAAATATGGTTGTTCCTTAGTACGCCATTTGTCCTGAAAAACCTAGGGTATATGATTGGAGGAACAATTTTGTTTTTTCTATTGGTATTTTACTTTTTTTTACCAGGTTATACCCGACACGGTGAGGAAGTCAAAATTATTGACGTCACCAATTTGACAGTTGAACAGGCAAAGAAATCGCTTAAAGGGCTAAGACTAAAAATGGTCGTAGCTGATTCAACTTATTTGCCTAATAAAAGTCCTGGGATCATAGTTGAACAAAGTCCAATGCCCGGAAGCAGAGTGAAGCCAAAACGTACCGTTTATGTTACTGTTAACGCTTCTCAGCCACCTAATATCGAGCTCTATTACAATCAGGTAATTGGTCAGCACTTCGAGCAAGTGACCCGAAAGCTGAAAAGTATGGACTTAAAAATTGGTAAGCTCAAATATATTCCCGGTAAGGCAGAAAATACCGTTTACTCAATCTCGTTAAGTGGCAGGCTACTCTTTGTTGAAGTAGATCCAGGAAAAGGAGGTAGGCCTAATGAAGCACAAAATATACCAAGAGGTTCTACTGTTGATCTGGTGCTATTCAAGGGTAGGGAGGCAGAACTTCAGGAAATACCCGATTTGATATGTAACACTTATGAAGGGGCAAATTTGCTCATAGGCGGTAATGAATTCTATATTGGTACCATCAACATTGGATCTTCAGTTAAAAGAGATACGCTTGGCGCTTATGTAGTAAAGCAATATCCAAGACCAGGTGAAATGGTGTCAATGGGA
>CANETR010000413.1 GCA_947441325.1 Saprospiraceae bacterium | reverse complement strand
TGCAGGTATTGTTGTACCACCTGTTGTACCGATGGTCATGGTGCTTGTGTTTGCTGTACCAATAGTGGCTGTAGTCCAGTTTGTTCCAGTCCTGTTTGAATAATCGGATTGTGAACTACCTCGTACACCAACTTGACCTGTCCATGTGCCCGTTCCAGAGGCATTACTCGGCCCATATACTATATCGATAACGTTTCCATTTTCCTTTAATTGTATCTGAAAAGTAAGCCGTTGATTTGCCGAACCAAGTGACAACTTAACATCCTTATATTGAATTATAAAAATTCTATTTGGAGCTGTACCAGTGAGTTGAGACCTAACTTCTGATGAAGCACCAGTTGCAGTGGAATTAACCAAATTTGAGCCCATACCTGAAATAACTCCATCGTGATTGAATGGAGCGGTTGTATTTGATAATGGGGTGTAATTGGTTGTTCCCGGAGCAACACCAAATGTAATAAATCCATTATTAGAAATAAAAAGCTGACTATAACTTAGACCGTTGAAGTTAAAATTAAAACCAATATTAACAGCTGCTGTTACACCATTTGTACCAACGGCCGTGGTAGCATAGTGCTGAGTTCCTCCTGTAATCGATGTATAAGTTGAAGTTGTTTGGGTGCTCACATAACTGTAAGTCGCATTCGCTCCACCTACTTGCCCCCAAGCACTACCCATCCCAGCAAAGATAATCGCTATAGCTAGCGCCCAGTTTCCAAGACCAGCAAACAAACTGCGTATCAAAAATGAGGTCTTGTAAATATTATTGCTCATATGCCAACAAATTTATTTTGGTGATATGAAAAGGAAGCTGCATGGCTGGGGACGCCAAATGCGTAAATAGCAGCTAAAGCGGCTATTGTTTTAATGCTGTAATGTATAGCTGATGGGAAGTGTATAGCTTTGGCCATATGTAGATTCGGGTATATGTTCGTTTGGTGTAGATTTTGGCTAGTATAAAGACACAAGTATAACGAATTTAACTGATAAAAAAAGGGGGCAGTCCATTTTTTTAAAATAATTTTCAATGGGATTGAGTAGCAAGAAACGAAGTTCCGCGAAGCGCACCAGGACTTTTTTTATTAGACACTAGACTTGGAGACGAGAGACGCTAGATAAGATTTGTATCAGGTATCAAGTAGCAAGTAGCAGGACTTTTTTATATTAGACACTAGACTTGGAGACAAGAGACGCTAGACTGGGGGACGGGTGATACTAGACTTTTTTTATTAGACTTGAGACTGATCTTGAAGTATGAAGTTAGAAGTATGAATTTTAAATTCGAATTTCTACCTTCTAATTTCTTAGTTAGAAAGCTCTGTGGAACTCTGTGTATAACTTTGTGAACTTTGTGGTAAAATATTCTGCAAAATGTTTCGCTTCTCTGAAGCTGAGAATGTTTAAAATGCAGGGGTTAAAACCACCTGCTCCATTGCTATTGAAAAATCAGAGGTTAAAACCTTCATGATTTTTTTAGCCTTTCGGCTAATGCGTTACTTTGCGGTCTTTGCGTGTTGAAGATAGCGTACGTCCTTCGCGGCTTTGCGTGAAGTAGCTTAGTTCGTCAATGCAGGGGTTAAAACCACCTGCTCCATTGCTATTGAAAAATCGGAGGCCCCGAAAGCTTTCGAGGGCCATCCTGATTTTTTTGGCTGAAGAAACTTTGTGGAACTCTGTGTCTGTCTTTGTGCACTTTGTGGTAAAATATTCTGCAATGTGTTTCGCTTCTCCGAAGCTTGAATTCCTTCCTGCACCTTTGGTGCTAGGAATGTTTCGCTTCTCTGAAGCTGGTTATGTTGCGATTCTTAGCGGCTTAACGTGAAATAGCCTGGCTGAACAAAATAAAAAATTACATTGCCACTAAATAATCCTTCTCCTCCTCTCCTAGTACAATCAGCAGAGAACCTGCAGCTAAATTTTCTGTTAGGAGCAAAAAGCCCTCTGGCACATTGATACAGCCATAAGAATTGTTATAAGTGAAACTTCTCAGGTTTTTGGCCATAGTTTCTCGGTAGGCTTTTGGTGCTGCAATTTCTTTAAAATCTGTTTTAACTGCGGCCAACATAGACTTCATCGTATTGATTCGAAATTGGCTTTTGTAGAGTCCGTGAATGGCTAATGCCAGCTCTTTAACTTGCTCATTTTTAACATTGTATGTGTTATTGCAATTACCAATGAAACTTTTATTTTTATAAACACTTGGAATTGTGTATATGCCCTTAGGAAAAAATCGGCCTTTTCCTTTTGCAATTTGATCATACACAAATTTGTGCGTATAAATGCGTTTTTTACCCCAAACATCCTCATACTTTTTTGTTTTTGAATTATATTCAAAACCAATATCAGCAGCATGTTCGGACCAGCTTTTAAAAGCTTCATCCAAGTACTTTTTTTCTTTACTTTGAATATCGAAACCATCAATTGTGGGCGCCTTAGCAACAAAATTTCCTTTTTTATCAAAGAAATAAATTAAATTTTCGCGTGTATCAGCAATAAAAAATGATTTATTTACTGACTTTTCTGATTTTCTGATAATGATATATTGTTCCGTAATTCTGTCCGGCATACCCAGCTTCAACAGGGAATCTTTGCTGATAACTATTTCTTTTTTAGGGTAAATAAGTTGTTTTATTTTTTTATTATCGGCAAATAAAAAAACAGATAGTATTAACAAAATAATTGCAATTGAAATTGCTAGAATGTATTTTTTCATATCGTTTTTATTTTTAATTAAACTTATTTTTTTTATTAAAATCTAGTCAATTTTAAATTCATATAATTTGAGACTTAGTTTTACACTATCGGCTCTTAATGAATCGATTTCAATCTTTTTTAAACTGATCGTTCTTTCCTTATGGGCTATTTTTTTCTGCAAGCTCAGGTATTTATTTTTCGATACACAGGAAAAACTAATTAACCCCAGAATTGATATAATTATTGTGTAATTTTTCATAATTATCTTTTTTATTAAAATGCAAGAATAAGAATAACATAAAGCTGTAGAGTATGAGGGCGGGTTGCAGAATAAGGAATAGAATAATATTTACTTCCTCATAACTCAAGCCAAAGCAATTGGCTAAAAAGCTCATCAAATCGCAGCAGAAATTAAAAAGATTAAAGTTGCCACTATTGTAAATCAATAGCTTGGGATTACCACTGCCATGTAGAAAAGGAGACATGACAAGCAAAATCAAAGACCAAAAAATCACATTAAAAACAAT
>CANETR010000412.1 GCA_947441325.1 Saprospiraceae bacterium | reverse complement strand
CTGTTGTTCTGAAACTGTACCAAAAGTGAGTTATCGCATTGAATGGCTGGCGCAAAAAAAGCAGAACTCACCAATTGTCCGCAAATTCCAATAGCATATTGAAAATCGCGCCTGGTGGTTGAAATTAGCTGCCCATTTCTGTATTCTTTCACACAGATACCCACCACAAAAACCCCCATAAGCGATGGTGTGCCCTGTAAAAGTCCGGTTTGTGGATTGATTCTTAGCGAATCCAGACCTCCAAGCATATTAGTTTGGCTAAAACCCGGGTTCCAGGCTACTGGCACATAGGGTGGATTATTTGGTGGCTGAGGTTGTGGATTGAAAGGACTTGCCCCATCTAATGGTGTACAGAGTTCATAAACAAGGGAATCACCATCAACATCCGATGCAGAATGATCAAAATTTATTTGTCGGTTGAGACAGATATAAACCGGAGGCCATTGGTTAAAAACAGCGGAGCTATTACATGTTTGCAGTGCCTCCTCAGTAATAAGCGCAAAATAGGTTGCTCCGGCATCGAGGGGGCTAACAATATTTACAATATCGACATTGCGACAACAGCGCTGATAAACCAATTGATAGCCGCCTGCTCTGAAGGGCAGATTCACCGTATCGACATAGGAAGTGGTATGAATACAAACATTGGGCGGCGCAACCAGACAGGGGTCGTTCAGATTCAAATCCAATGTATCGTTTTCTCTAAAAAGGAGTCTCAAATCATAGACCAGTTGATTATTTGCATCGAAAACGCCAATCGATGCAGGATTGTCAAACCAAGGCACACCTGTATCACAGTCGCGAAAAACGCGTAAGGTTATTTCATAATTACTATTTCCCAAACAACGATAGGTAATTTCACCACCTACAATATGAGTTGCCTTCACATTTGATGCAAAAACAAGGAATAATAAAATTATAAAACTTGTATATTTTAATTTTAAAAACGCTTTCATATTTCTTCGACAAGCTATTTCTAATGCTTTGATTCTGAACGGTCACAAAATACCAAATTTTAAAGTAATTTGAAATTATTTTTAAGTAATTTAAAACTGAATTAAAATTTAAAAGTAAAGCCCTATATTTGAAGAAACTAAACCGCCACTATGAAAAAATATTTATTTATTCTGATAATGAGCGCAGTGTCAACTTTGACAAAGGCACAAGTTCCTGCAAATATCTATGCCGATTCTGCGCATGCTCCCTTTATTTACGGAGTTTGCTCGGGCGATCCAACAGATAGTTCACTGATTATATGGACTTATATCGAGCCCGATATCGACAGTTTCAGCATGTCGCTCATTTGGCAGATAAGTTCTGATACGAGTTTTAACAGCATCTTACAATCTGGCGCTGTACAAACTGACAGTTTATCGGATTATACGGTAAAAATCGATGTGACTGCTTTGACTGCCGGCGCTGTTTACTATTACCGATTTCTCGATTTTAATGGCAATAGTTCGGCTTGGGGTCGCGGAAAAACATTGCCCAATGGAAATATAGCTTCCGCAAAGATTGCCGCTATGTCCTGCAGTTCAATTTTTTCAGGATTTTTCAATGCTTATCGCAGAATTGCCGAAAGAGATGACCTGCAACTGGTTGTACATTTGGGCGATTATATCTACGATTTTGTTGATGCCAACGAAGAAGTAAGGGTTCCAAATCCCTATCCTGTTGATTGTGAAACTCGTGCAGAATGGATAGAGCGCCATAAGTACTATCTGCTCGACCCCGACCTGCGCGAAGCTAGACGTATGCAGAGCTGGTATGCCTATTGGGACAACCATGACATAGATAGCGATTCGGCTTATGTAAAGGAAATTTTCAGGCGCTGGCTACCAATCCGCGAAACAGCTGAGGTAACGCAAAATCTGCTTTATCGTTCCTTGAAAATTGGAGAATTGGCTGATATTTCCATGCTCGATGTAGAATCATTGAGAAATATCGATACTTTTCCCAATGGCGAATACAATCTTATGGGCAACCAACAGTTTGAATGGGCTACTCAGACATTGAAAAATTCTGATACTAGATGGCACCTGATGGGTAGTCAGAAAATGGTTGGAGGATGGTACACCCGAGGCATAGACCCTGGTCTACTGAATCTGGTTCCAAACGATGGCGATGTCTTCGATAACAGTTCCTGGGACGGATTCGACGAAACCAGAAACAGACTATATGATACGCTCATAGTTCATAACATCAACAATTGCTTGATGCTAAGCGGCGATGCACATATCACCATGGCGATGGATCTGGTAAAAGACCCTTACGACAGTATTGCCTACAATGCTGCAACAGGAAGCGGCGCATTGGGATGCGAATTTTTACCCAGTAGTGTTACAAGAGGAAATTTTGACGAATCAGGAATTCCGGCTTCGCTCAGTCCGTTTTTTATGGGCATTACACTGGCGGCCAATCCGCATCATCAGCATATGGAAATCAATTCGCACGGTTATGGTTTGATTGAAATTTTCCAGGACAGTATTGTGGCTACACCCTACTACTCAGACATACTTACACAGACAAATATTGAGACAGCGGGACAGCGACTCATCATGAAAAACGGTACCAATCATTGGGAAAGAATTCTAAGTGCTTCTAATCAAATTGATCAAGTTATAAGTGTTGATATTTTTCCAAATCCAGCCAGCGACAATATTTACATAAAATTGCCCGATTTGAAGGGGTCCGAAATTAAACTGAGCATTCACAATAGTGTAGGACAATTATTGAAAGAAAAACAGTTGTCACAATCCTCAGAACTTGCTGTTAATGAATTTCCAAAAGGCATTTATTGGCTAGTTTTTGAACAAAGTGGCAAAAAGCCATATTCCTCAAAATTGCATATCTCAAGATAGATTTTCCATCTTAAAAAACAGTTCATTTTACAAGTGATTTGATAAATTGCCCAAATTGGGTACTTTTGAGGCAATATTCAATATTTTCGAGGTTCAGAAAACAATATCATGTCAGAAATACTATTTTACAGCTTAGTGTATATTTGGTTAATTGCAGCAGTTGCCATTTACTTTGTACTTCAAAAAATTGTTGCTCCCTTCGGAAGGCATACCCGCGATGATTTTGGGCCGACTATTAATGCCCGACTAGGCTGGTTTTTAATGGAAGTACCTTCTCCAATTGTATTTTCACTTTGTTTTTTATACAGCGGCAATTCTCCTAGCACCGCCATGTGGATATTTTTTCTGTTGTGGAATGTACATTATAT
>CANETR010000411.1 GCA_947441325.1 Saprospiraceae bacterium | reverse complement strand
TGGGCGAACCCGATTTTGACACACCAGATCATATTAAAAAAGCTGCCATTAAAGCACTTGAAGACGGTTTTACAAAATATACGCCGGTAGCGGGTTTGCTGGAATTGAGACAGGCCATCTGTACAAAATTAGAACGCGATAATAAACTCAGCTATAAAGCTACACAGATTGTGGTGTCGAATGGTGCCAAACAAAGTATTGCAAATCTAGCCATGTCCTTGCTTCAGGAAGGAGATGAAGCCATTGTGCTTAGCCCATACTGGGTTTCTTACAAAGAAATCGTCGAATTGAGCGGAGCAAGTTGTGTATTTGTAAAAGGAAGCATTGAACAGGATTTCAAAGCCAATGCCGAACAAATAAAGGCTGCAATCAGTAACAAAACCAGAATGCTGATTTTTTCATCGCCTTGTAATCCGACCGGTTCTGTTTTCACCCGCGAGGAACTCAAAGCCATTGCAGATGTTATAGCGCAGCATCCCCAAATCACCATAGTATCGGATGAAATTTATGAATATATCAATTTTACAGCCGAGGCGCATGTCAGCATTGCTGAGTTCGAAAACGTTAAAAATCAGACTGTAATTGTAAACGGATTTTCTAAAGGATTCTCCATGACTGGTTGGCGTTTGGGATATATCGCCGCACCTCAATGGATTGCCGATGCTTGTGTGAAAATACAGGGACAATTTACATCAGGTGCAGCCTGTTTCAGTCAGAAAGCTGCGGCCTATGCCCTTTTGAGTGATATGACACCTACGTTCAAAATGACGGAGGAATTCCACAAAAGAAGAGATTTATTTGTAAAATTATTGAGCGAGGTACCTGGTTTCAAAGTGAATAATCCAACTGGTGCATTCTATGTTTTCCCTGATGTAAGTACTTATTTCGGGAAAAGTTTTGAAGACCAAAAAATTGAAAATGCGGATGATTTCTGTGATTACATACTCTATAAAGGACATGTAGCCTTGGTATCGGGTGATGCTTTTGGCGAACCCAATTGTGTTCGTTTGAGCTATTCTCTAGGTGAAGATGATTTAAAAGAAGCCGTCAGAAGAATTGCTGAGGCTGTATCGAAATTGAAATAAACTTTTGAATAATGAAAAAAATACTTGTTGCCAACCGCGGTGAAATTGCTATGCGCGTCATGCGTACCTGCAAGGAAATGGGCATCAAAACAGTTGCCGTTTTTTCGGAAGCAGACAGGCTGTCGCCACATGTAAGATTTGCCGATGAAGCAGTCTGCATCGGCCCTGCACCCTCTAACCAATCTTATCTTTGTGCAGATAAAATTATTGAAGTTGCTAAAAAACTTGGCGTTGATGGTATTCATCCCGGCTATGGTTTTTTGAGCGAAAATGCCGATTTTTCTCAGGCGGTGAGCGAGGCGGGTTTAACCTTTATCGGTCCACGTCCTCATGCCATCAGAGTAATGGGAAGTAAACTTGCCGCAAAAGAAGCCGCAAGAAGCTATAATATTCCTTTGGTTCCAGGCACCGAGAGTGCGGTAAGTGATATTGAAGAAGCGAAGTCTGTAGCTAGAGAAATAGGTTATCCAATCCTGATCAAAGCATCGGCAGGAGGTGGAGGAAAAGGCATGCGCATTGTTGAGCGTGACGAAGATTTGGACGAACAAATGGGCAGAGCAGTGTCTGAAGCATTAAATGCCTTTGGAGATGGGTCCGTTTTTATCGAAAAATATGTTTCCTCACCCAGACATATTGAGATTCAGGTATTAGCCGATGCGCATGGCAATGTGATTCATCTTTTTGAGCGCGAATGCTCGGTGCAGCGCCGCCACCAAAAAGTTATTGAAGAAGCGCCATCTGTCATTCTTAGCCCAGAAATCCGCGAGGCTATGGGTAAATGCGCTTGCGATGTTGCCCGTTCTTGCGACTACCTTGGAGCTGGTACCTGCGAATTCATTTTCGATGAGCAAAATAATTTTTACTTTTTGGAAATGAATACCCGTTTGCAGGTAGAACATCCTGTAACAGAGCTCATCACCGGAGTGGATCTGGTTCGTCAGCAGATTCTAATTGCTATGGGACAGCCACTTTCCATCAAACAGGAGGATTTAAAAATAATTGGCCACGCCATTCAGCTAAGGGTTTATGCAGAAGATCCAAGCAATAATTTCTTGCCTTCAATTGGCAAACTTCAGACCTACAGAGCACCCAAAGGCGTTGGAGTACGTGTAGATGATGGCTACGAAGAAGGTATGGATATTCCGATTTACTATGACCCGATGATTGCCAAACTCATTACCTATGGAAAGGACCGCAATGAGGCAATTGCCAGAATCATCAGAGCCATTGACGAGTATGAAATAGACGGGCCTTCCACTACCCTATCATTCGGCACTTTTGCCTTCAGGCATGAGGCTTTTGTAAGCGGAAATTTCGACACACATTTTGTAAAAAAACACTTCAGCCCCGAAAAATTAGAGCAGGGCAGCGAAGATGAAGCTAAAGTAGCTGCCATGCTAATTGCTCAACTTTTAGAAAAAAGACAGAAAAGTCCAAAACTTAGTACAAGTTCGAACATTGTACAAATCAAATCAAATTGGAAAAACAGGGCCAAATAATTCTTCATTTTTAAAACCAATAACATGAAACAGTTCACAATTCTTTTTGCATTGGCTTTTATCATTTTAAGCGGGAACCTCTATGCTCAAGACCTTCGCAATGCATCTGGAAATAAAACCGGTAAAATTGAATCTGATGGTACAGTCAGAAATGAATCAGGAAATAAAATAGGCAAAATTGAGAGTGACGGCACTATCCGTAACTCAAGCGGTAATAAAATAGGCAAAATCGACAGTGATGGTGCTATCCGCAACTCAAGCGGTAACCGTATTGGCAAATACGATAGCGATGGTACTGTACGCAATGAATCGGGCAATAAAATCGGAAAAATTGACAGCGACGGATCCATACGTGATGCCAGCGGCAACAAAAAAGGCAGTGCAAGCGGCGTAAGAAAAGAATGGGCCGCAGTGACCTTCTTCTTTTACTAGAAAAATTTAATCGGAAATAAATGGGCGTTCTTTGTAAGGATGCCCTTTTTTTATTCAAAATTGACAGCGAAGCGACAAAAAAGAGCGTTTAATAAATATTCATTTAGAAAACTTATTATAAATTTGCTTTAAGTTTATTTCTAATAAAAATTATACATCAGAACTCTCCAATTAACATTTTTCGACATGAGAAAAAGATTACATTTTTTCGCGGT
>CANETR010000410.1 GCA_947441325.1 Saprospiraceae bacterium | reverse complement strand
GTTGCCGGAAAAAATCCTATTTCACATGTTGGTAAAATTTATAACCGTTTTTGTCTGCTACTTTGCAAGGAAATTGTTGAACTCGAATTAGCCGAAGCAGCAGAAGCCTACATTGTTTCACAAATTGGAAAACCCATCAACGAGCCTCAACTGCTTCAGATCAAATTAAAAAACTGTACTGCGGAGGCAATTGTATTAAAATTAGCAAATGAAAGGCTAAGAAATATAAACCAGCTTTGGAAGGAAATGAAGGACAAAGGTTTTGAATTAATATTTTAAGCTCAAAACAAGTCTGAATTCGGCTCATTTTCCATGTTTACTGAACGCTATCACTTCGAATTTTGAGCTTAAATACTATCCCCATTTTTCCAATTCTCCGCCCTTGGCAAAAAGTTTATCCACCTTTTCTTTTATTTTTTTATCCACTTCAAGCGCGGGTGCATGATGCGGTTTTACCCTGGCATCGATGATGAGCGGCCCAGTGCAGCCCCAATGTTTAAATTCAGTAAAACTGCCCACACCATAAATATCATGCGAAGGATTGGCTCTTGTAAAGGTGACCCAGACAAAATTATTCAGATTAAAGGCTGTAAATTCGCTGTCATCGACCAGAAGAATCATCGCAATTTCTTTCAGATCGTAATTTCTGATCTGCTCTTCCAGTTTTTTTGCTTCTGTTTCGGCGGTTTTTTGATCACTGTAGGCTCGGGTTTTAATCGCCAAAATTCCAGGCAAAGCAATTTTTGGTTCACTGAAACCATCGGGCAAAGAGAAATTATCAGGTAAAGTTGTGGAGAGATTTCTCAATTTTGGTCCACAGCAGGCCATAATAACTTTTGAACCTTCGTTCCAACCATTTCCGGAATAATCCAGGGTGTCGATGGTGGTTTTTGTTTGAAAATGAAGATCGCGTCGCCAATCGATGCGTTCGAGCACATGTCTGAAGAAATTACCAATATCGTGACTGTCCAAATTGGGGTCATCTTCCTGCGCAGCAATTACAAGGAATTTAGCGAGTGAGGTTTGTCCGGTACCCAATATGCGATTGGCAATCGTGAGAATTTCCTCGGGTTTGCGCTCGCGGAAGGGCATATAGCGCTCGCTACCCACTGCAAGCAAAAGCGGATGCACACCTGCCGCATCTACAGCATGGAGGTCTTTCAAACCCGGAAATTCCTGTGGAGTAAGGTCTTTGACCAATTCATGAATCAGATAGCCAAAGCTAGAATCCTCTGCTGGGGGACGCCCAACAACGCTAAAATGCCAGATAGCATCCTTGCGGTGATAAACCTTATCGACTTCCATCACAGGAAAGTCATGCTCGAGCGAATAATAGCCGAGGTGGTCGCCAAAGGGACCTTCGGGCATTTTTTTATTTTTGACAACTGTGCCTGTAATAACAAAATCTGCATCGGCCGAAAGCACAAAGCCATTCTCCCAAAAATAGCGGAATCGGCGACCATTGAGCAAGCCGGCAAAGGTAAGCTCTGAAAGTCCCTCTGGCAATGGCATGATGGCTGAAAAAGCATGCGAAGGAGGTCCGCCTACAAAAACACTCACTTTGAATGGGTCGGGACTATTGTTGTACATACTGTGATGCACACCAATTCCACGATGCAATTGATAATGCAGGCCGAGTTCCTTATTCAGTTCGTACTGATTGCCACTTAGTTGAATCCGGTACATCCCAAGATTGGAACGCATAATATTCTTATCGCCAGGAGCCATGCTGAAAACCTGTGGCAGGGTTACAAAGGCTCCGCCGTCCATCGGCCATGATTTAATAAGCGGCAGTTTGTCGATACTTGTTTGTCCGTATTTGATTGGTTTGCTCCATGCTTTTTGAGGCAGTGCGGTCAAAGCCGTAAATCCCGAACGCCAGTATTTGCCGGGCTTTTTCAGCGCCAGCATGGGATCGATTTTTAGTTCTATTATCTTCTGTACCTTGGCAAGTGTATCTCTGAACAAAAAACGGGTACGATCTATTGTCCCATAAAGATTCGACAGCGCAGGAAAATTACTGCCTTTTACATTTTCAAAGAGCAGCGCGGGACCTTTCGCATCGAATATTCTGCGGTGAACCTCGGCCATTTCAAGATTTGGATCCAGTTCGGTTTTTATGCGGATAAGCTCTTTGTGCTTTTCTAGGTCGAGGGCGGCTTCTTTTAAACTTCGGTACATTGTGATAAATTGACAATTTGAAAAGGTGCTGATTTTGAAAATCGTATCGGGTCTGAAATCTCCAAATTAAACAAAGATAGGGCAGGAAAGGTTAAAAAAAATACTGATTAACCAACAAGTTCTGTGATGCAGAATAATATTATACCTTCAAAAATTAAAGTCCAGCGTAAATCTCGCTGAAAAATTATGGGTGTTGACGTGTTTAGGTACGTAGACCTTTAATTTATTACAAATAGCTGTCTAAAAAATTGATATTATTTTTTACTTTGACGGAATTTGTATAAATTGCGTCACTAAAGTGACTGAATTATGAAATATTTAAAGAGAGCAATAACTGAAAACATTCTTAAAAAGCTGCAGCCTAATAAAGTAATCATTGTCTTTGGCGCAAGACGAGTTGGAAAAACAGTTTTAGTGAAAGAAATTTTACAAAGACTGAACGAGCCTGTTCTTATATTAAATGGCGAAGACATAAATGTTCATGATAAACTTGCCAGATGGTCGATTGAAAATTATAAACAGCTAATCGGGTCTTACAGTGTTTTATATATTGATGAAGCTCAAAAAATTCCAGATATCGGTAAAAAATTAAAATTGATGGTGGATGAAATTGAGGGCTTAAAAATTATCGTTTCAGGTTCTTCGGCCCTTGATATTTCAAAAGAAGCAGGTGAGCCATTAACCGGACGAAAATACTCATTTAACTTATATGCTTTATCAGAAAATGAATACAATCAGGTTGAAAATAGTTTAACAAAATCTGAAAATTTAAAAGAAAGATTAATTTTTGGAAATTATCCTGAACTCTTACAACTTGCCAACAGGTCTGATAAAATAGATTATTTGAATGAGATGGTCAGTTCCTATCTTTTGAAAGATATTCTAATATATGAGAATATCAAAAACTCACAAACAATCTTCAACCTGTTAAGGTTAATAGCATTTCAAATTAGTGCAGAGGTATCATTGCAGGAACTGGGAAAGCAGCTCGGGATTAGTAAAAATACCGTAGAGAAATATCTTGATTTATTGGCAAAAGTTTTCATTTTGCACAAGG
>CANETR010000409.1 GCA_947441325.1 Saprospiraceae bacterium | reverse complement strand
GATAAAATTGTGGGGGAAAAGCCGGATAGAGGAGTTCGAGAAATTAAGATAATGGATATCTATCTCTCCTATTTTGGTAAAAATTGTCCAAGTGAGGCAAAACTCTTTAGTCAAATTATAGAATTTGCAAAAAAAATGGAGAAACTTGGCGAGAGATAGATAAACGCATTATTTAACGCTCAGTTATCTAACACGATTCATTCAAAAAGTATATTATTTAAAAACTAAAACAAAATATAATGTATTCACTAACCAAAACTTTATTCTCTTTTGCCTTTGTAGGATTTCTTATGACTTCTTGTGGTGGCAGTGAAATTTGTCAATGCGCTCAGGCAGAACTTGATTACACTAAAGAAGTAATGGCTGCTAAAGATGACGAGAAAAAAATTGAAGAAATTCAAAAAAAGTATGAAGGCAAAATGGAAAAATGCCAAGAACTAGACAATGGAAAATCAAAAGAAGAAGAGGAGAAAATGGAAAAAGAATACAAAGAATGTTCAGCTTACAAAGAACTTCAAAAATTAGAAGAAGCTAAATAATACTTGTATTTTCTTGAACCTAAAAAGGCTGCTCAAACTAATGGGCAGCCTTTTTTTGCTAAAGATCGGTTTATTCTAAGAGCTTATTATTCAAATGCTACTAGACTCTCCGCTGCCTTTTTTAATGCTTCATAGGTTTTATCAGAAATCGGCGCCAATGGCAGGCGGACTTCAGAGGAGCAGATACCCAAAATTTCGAGATTGGCTTTGATGCCGCCTGGATTGCCTTCAACGAAGAGCAGATCTATCAAATGCAGGAGTTTGTAGTGTAGTTTTTTCGCTGTTTCGTAATCTCCAGCCAAAGCAGCACGGGTCATATCGGAAAATTCGCGCGGATAAGCATTACCTACCACTGATACTACACCCTCGGCACCGCAGGCGATAAGTGGCAAAGTAATATTGTCATCGCCCGAAAGGACTATGAATCCATCGGGACGGCCATAAATAATCTCCATACATTGGCGCATATTTCCCGAGGCCTCTTTCACTGCAATAAATTTATCACTGGCATTGGCCAGTCTGATGGTTGTTTCGGCACTCATATTAGAGCCGGTTCTGCCGGGAACATTGTAGAGAATGATTGGTCTTGGTGTTATATCGGCCAATGCCATATAATGTCTGAAAATTCCTTCCTGAGTGGGTTTGTTATAGGCAGGACTTACCGATAAAATAGCATCGACCCCCTCAAAATGATAGGACTGCATCTGTTCAATTACTTCGGCAGTGTTGTAGCCTCCAAATCCTGCAACAATACCTACCCTACCCGCTGCTGTGCGGATGGTAAAATCCATCACTTCAATTTTCTCCTTTTTTGTAAGGGTTACCGATTCGCCGGTTGTTCCCATAGTCACCAGGAATTCAACTCCACCTTTTATGTTATGCTCAATAAGTCTTTCAAGACCTGTATAATCAACCTGATTGTTTTTGAAGGGGGTTACTAATGCAACGCCTGTCCCACGGAGATTCAAAGCCATATTCTTAATTTTAATCTAATTATTAATCATTTTCAAAAGCTCGTCGAGCTGGCGAAGTGCTTGAGAAAGGTCATTATTTTTATTATGTACCATTGCATCGGCCTGAAAAGCATTTTCACCTTTGTAAAATCCTAATTTCATGTGTGCAGCGCATGTTTCGGCCAAAAATTCAAGTCCGGGATGCCTATCTAAATACAAGCATAGCAGTATATCATAGTCATTGGATAAAAACTGCTCGACGACGGTACCTTTAGGCAGCTGAACCCAATTGAGCTCTTTTTTGCTAAAAGCATCAAATCCCAAATTCTCTGTCAGTTTCGATTCGTCGAAAAATGCGATTGGGCTTATGGCTTTTCCTGTTTTACGCAGTGATTCGATGTAATGGAGGACGGGTCTTCGGTAGTCTGAATCCTGTTCTTTCCCGGCATAGAAAATCACAGCAATAGATTTAGCTTTGGAAAAATTCATCGTTGATAAATTTCCATTTGCTGTTTTTTTCTTTCTCTTCAGGGCTTGTTTGTAGAAAAAGTGTTGTATGCTGTTGAATATGGACAAAGGGCAAGTTTAGAATGTAGAAATTAGAAGGTAGAAATTATATATCATTGAATATTGAACATTGAATATTGAGTATTGAGCATTGAATATTGAGCATTGAGTATTGAGCATTGAATATTGAATATTGAGCATTGAATATTGAGCATTGAGTACTTATAGAAAAATTCGAAGTCAGAAGTCAGAATTAGAAGCTGTATCAAGAACCGATTTCGTCCCTCAGACAAGAGGGCTATTTAAACGTAGTTCCGCGAAGCACATCAGGTTCGTCTCCAATTACCTTCTCGTTCTTCAAACGAGACCAGTAAACTAGTTACCAACTTTCCTAAAGATCAAGTCCAAATACCAACTACCAGCATACCAATTACCAATACGCCAACGGCTAAGTAGCAATAGACTCATCTTTCACTTTGTGGAGCTCTCTCGTCTTGGGACGAGATCGGTTCCTCTTCAAATCTTTCACTCTTTCCTCTTCTAGTACTAACTCACGCAGAGCTCGAAAAAACGTACATTATCTACTACGAAAAAAGCGCAAAGCAAGATTCTGTTTACTATATGACTAGTCCATTGTACCTCGTCCCTAAAGAACTGGCTACTGGCTACTAAATAACTAGTACCTCGTCCCTAAAGTACTGATTCCTGGCTCCTCAGTACTAAAATTCTTTCCTCTTTCCTCTTTCACTCTTTCCTCTTCTAAATAGTAGTAGTCGGACCCATTTTGCTGAACTTTTCAATTCTATCGGCAACCAATTCTTCGGGTGTCATTTTCTGAAGTGCTGCAATTTCTTTTTTCAGAACTTTTTTCAAAATTTTTGCCATTTCTTCAGGATTTGCATGAGCTCCTCCTAGTGGTTCGGGAATAATTTCATCAATAATTCCAAGTTCAAGGGCATTTTCTGCTGTTAATTTCAAAGCATCAGCTGCCTGTTTTTTATTGTCGACAGTTCTCCAGAGAATAGTTGAGCAAGACTCAGGTGAAATAACCGTGTACCAAGTATTTTCCATCATCAGCACTCTGTTACCAACTCCAATACCCAGGGCACCGCCTGATGCACCTTCACCAATTATTACACAAACAATTGGAACACGCAGTCTTGCCATTTCAAACAGATTGCGGGCGATTGCCTCTGCCTGTCCGCGATCTTCAGCCTCGATACCCGGAAAAGCACCAGGAGTAT
>CANETR010000408.1 GCA_947441325.1 Saprospiraceae bacterium | reverse complement strand
GATTTGCCAGATGCCGAACAATGCTGTGGTTTTGGCGGTACTTTTTCCGTAAAATTTGAGCCCATTTCGGCTGCTATGGCAGAGAAAAAAGTGCAGCATGCCCTTTCAGTCGCTGCCGAAATAATTATTTCATCCGATTTGTCCTGCCTTATGCAGTTAGAAGGCTATATATCAAAACATAAACTGCCCATCAAAACAATGTATATTGCAGATGTATTAGTTTGCAGATAAAAATTATCAACTATGAAAATGCTCGAGCCGCTTAAATTAAATGAGTTAATCTCATTGAAAAATAGAATCGTCATGGCACCTATGACCAGAAGTCGTGTCGATAATAAGGAGAGAACGGTCTCAAATTTACATGCTGAATATTACAGACAAAGGGCAGGAGCGGGACTTATTATAAACGAAGGTACAGTTGTTAGTGAAATGGCAGTTGGTTATTTAAGGGTTCCTGGAATTTATACAGCGGAACAGACCGCAGCTTGGAAAAAAGTGACGGAGGCAGTTCATAAGGAATCGGGGCTTATTTTTTGTCAGTTATGGCATGTCGGCAGAATTACCCATCCAGTTCTCATAGGTGGAAGAACAGCGCTTTCTGCTTCTGCTGTTAATCACAAAGGTAGAGTTTTGACTCCTGATGCTGTGCTCGATTCGCTAAGCCCAAGAGAGATGGATAAAATCGATATAGAAACTGTGAAAAATGAATTTGTAATAGCGGCAAAGAATGCCCTGGAAGCAGGTTTTGATGGCGTAGAAATACACTCGAGCAATGGCTATTTATTTCATCAGTTTTTCTCCTCTTCCTCCAATATTAGAACTGATGAATATGGTGGCAGCGTTGAGAATCGTGCCAGATTTTTCTTCGAAGTATTAGATGCCATGTTGCAAGTAATTCCTGCTCAAAGAATTGCAGTTAGATTAAATCCAATGATGCACGATAGTATTGGAATTCTTGTCGATGAACATACACTGCCTGTTTTCGATTATATTGTACAGCGTTTGAATGATAATCCTATTGCATTTTTGCACCTCACCCGGCCATCAAAAATCTTAGATTTGCCATACTTTGAAAAAGACATTATTGGCAGATATCGAAAAATTTATCAAGGAATACTTATTGTTAACGGCGCTTACAGTCCTGAAGAAGCAGAACTGGAGATTAGTTCCGGAAGGGCCGATGCTGTAGCATTTGGAAAACTCTTTATATCGAATCCAAATTTGCCGGAAAAAATAAAAAATGGCGAAGCATTGAAAGATTGGGATCAGGCCAGCTTTTACAGTCCCGGTGAAAAAGGCTATACAGATTATTAGCTTTTTTAAAGAACTAGTTTTTTAATCCAATAATTCTCCAGACATCCATGATGTTCATGAAGAAGGGACCATATTTCTTTTTTAAGGCCTGTTCTTCTTCTCTTTTCCAATAATGCAAATTGCTGACTGTGTAGAGATAGCCAAAGTTATAGGCCGTTTTACTTTTGTATTTCTCAGAAAGTTCTTTGTTTGGATAGCGGTAGAGTTTTTCCTGATTTTTAACAATTTTTAGCGCATCTTCCCTGATTTTTGCAGCATTTACAAGTCTAGAACTACTGTCCGCAAACACAGTTTTGTTGATAGCTGCTTCGCGTTTTTCAACATAATAGCTTAAGATTTGTGCCTTGTGTTTAGCCCTTAAAGCAGTAATTTCTAAACCATTCACAAGCTCTGCCATTTCAGCATTTTCATATTTATCCGATTTTATTTCAGCAATCAAAGCATTGCTTTGTTGTGCAAATAATAAAAGCGGTTCAATTACATTTTTCTTGAGCGTATCTAATTGATAAGGCATGGCCTTTTCTGACAAATATTTGTTGGTATAGAATGGTTTTGGTTGAAATTCAAGGTTCATAAATGCTGGTAATTCATCCGCAAATGAAAGCGGAGAGAGGTAGCGAATCAGTTCCTTATCTTTAATGAATTCTTGCTGCAAATCCAAGATTTGATTCAAAACCTTGTAAGTAGTGGCATCGGGTTGTACTACAGTTAGGTATTGACCTGCATGATTTTTCGGGCTTTTGCCGTTGAATTGCTGCTTCCAGCTCCAGCGTGCGATACTCCAATCAGTCAACCAGTATCCCCATTCCCAGCCCGAACTAAAGGTTAGGTGCCCTTCAGCGCCTAGAGAATCGGTTAGTAAAATATCATCCAGCCTGGCATTTAAATAGGGCAGAAGCGTCATTGGAACCGAATTGTCAAAGGTAATCCAGTAGGCCGATTCGGGGTAATACCAGGTCTCGCGCTGTTTTACTTCTTTATTAAAAACATCCTGCATATGTTTCAGGTTGGCATTTCTGTACACAGGCGCTTTTTTGTCAGATAATCCGTAAAACATAACAGTGTGTACCAAAAGGCCTCTGTTTGCATCAATGGCTTTTTCCGCATCAGACAGCTGGTATTCTTGCTGTTTTTTGCCCTTCAGTAGTTTTTCTTTTTGTACAACATGTTCTCTGCCAAAGAGTCGTGCATTTTTTTGTGCTAAAATTTGACCTAAGTGCAGCTGTAATTTTTTCTTCTTTTTAATATTTCCACTACTGTACTCCGTACTGGAGAATTCTACGCTGTAAACATCAAAACCTGCACCTGAAAGCCAATTGATGTTCTTTTCTATCTGTTTCTTTTTGCCAAGGAATGAAGCCGGAAAACTACGATAAAGCATAAATGCCTTTTGTTGGGTCATGTGTAAGGAAATGTCGATACCCATGATTATACCGCGGCTTTTTCCGTAATCAACAGCCTCTTTGATGTAAGCTATCCATTTTTTGCGGTCTATACTTTCCAGAAGATTAAATTCGAAATAGTTTTGTTGGTTTCTTGCAAGCCAATCGATATAAGCCTTGATCTCAGTTATACCATTAGGATGATTTAGATTTAAAAGGGCTTCTGTTAGCTCAATTGGGTGCATTGTATGCAGGTGAAAGCCTCTTTTATTGAATCTTGGACTGACTTTCCACTCAAATAATTCTGTCAAAGGCCAGTTTTTAATATCTGGTATATGGGTTTGTTTAGGATGATAGAACTGAAATCCTAATTTTTCCTGCAAAAGTCCGTAAAGTCCAAAACTAATACCTTCAAAGGAACTAGTTTCAAGTTTTAGTTCAATTTGTTTGCTTGTGTATCTTGAATTCCAGACATAATCCTGTGAAGCATGAGCGAGTGTGGAAATATTTTGATTCTCTGGAACCGATAATTGCTTTGTGCTGTCAATTTCG
>CANETR010000407.1 GCA_947441325.1 Saprospiraceae bacterium | reverse complement strand
CAAAGTCGAACATCAATCGGTCTTTGATGGCAAAAGCATAAAATGTGACAGGAATCTCTACATAACCATTCGTAATATTCACACTGCGGATTCTTTTGTGCCCGGTAAAAGTCTGAGAAGCATTCATATTAGACACTGTACCATCGAGTCTTAGGTATGAATTATCGGCTTCGAAACGGTGAAGAGCACCCTTTTGACTAAAAAGCACCTCAGCTCCCAAGCCAACATAATCATTTATGGGCATTGCAAAAGTACCTCCTACGCAGATACGGGCAGTCATTTTGTAAGATTCCAAACTTGCACCAGTTGCATCTGTCTCTTTTGGTCCGAACATCTGTGAGAGTGTAGCCCCAGCCCTGAAACCAAATTTAAAATCGATTTGTGCTTCTGCTTTTAAAATTGTGCATATGATAAAAATAAAAAGCAGTTTATTGGTGAATTTCATAGTTCCTAATTGTAATTTTAACCTTTAATAATTTAGCGCAAAGATAGAAAAACTTATTGTAGAAATTGTAGTGCATTGACATTCGAAATAAAGCCTTTTCTATCTGCTATATAATTTTCATTAAATCTGATTCCCAAATGAAATTTCGAACAGAAATAATTTGCAGCACAGCAAATCTGCCAATTGGCTATCAAGATAAAATCATGGCCTTTGGCTCATGCTTTACCGAGAATATCGGCAATAGACTCTCTGCTTTGAAATACGATATCGATATCAATCCATTCGGCATTCAATACAACCCTGCCTCTATTGCCCAAGGATTGAACCATATTATTTCGGGCAAAGCGATTGAATTATCAGCGCTTTTTGAATACAAGGATAGTTGGCATAGCTTCTTACACCACAGCGATTTTTCTGATCTGAGTCCCGATAAAGCACTCCTTAAAATGAATAATCGACTCGAAAAAGCAGCTAATTCAATCAACAAAACGAACTTTTTGATACTCACGTTGGGCACAGCCTGGATTTTTACGCTAAAGGAAAATTCGCTTGTCGTCAACAATTGTCATAAGCTGCCTGCTGATAAATTTGTCCGAAAAAGACTGTCTGTTGAAGAAACGGTAGCTGAACTGAAGAAACCATTGGAAATTTTATGTACAGCGAATCCCGATTTACAAATTATCCTCAGCATAAGCCCAATAAGACATCTGAAAGACGGGCTGCACGAAAATCAGCTCAGCAAAGCCACCCTGCTGCTCGCAGCTGAAGAACTCTGCTCCACTTTCAAAAACATGTATTATTTCCCTGCTTATGAGATGCTGATGGACGACCTGCGGGACTATCGCTTTTATGCAACAGATATGACACATCCCAGCAATCAGGCTATAGATTATATATGGGAAAAATTCGAAACAAGCTGCCTTTCGGCTGAAGAAAATAAGTTAAGAAAAGACTTGTCGTCAATAAATGAGGCTATGAATCATCGGCTTTTTAATCCAAATTCGGAAAACAGTCGTAAATTTGCAAATGCTCAGTTAAAAAACATCGAGGCGATAAAAAAACAGGCCTCTTTTATCAATTTCGAAAAGGAATTGTCGTATTTTAATTCAATCTTAAATGATTAGCCCTCCATTAATTTAAAACAAAAAATGAGTCAATACCGACAATATTTATATTGGGCCTTGGGCTTGGGAGCTATAGGGGCTATCGTCTATTATTTCAGCGATATTCTCATTTGGATTTTACTAGCTTGGGTTGTTTCACTCTTGGGTTCGCCAGTCATGAATGTCCTGGCCAGGATTAAAATTGGCAAAAAAAAGCTATCGGCACCCATAAGGGCATCCTTTACGCTGCTTTTTTTTATGCTCCTTTTTGCACTATTTATTTCTCTTTTTGTACCAGTCATCATTCAACAGGGAAATAATCTGGCAAAAGTCAACTATGCTCAGGTAATTGCAGGATTAGAGGAGCCAATAAATCATCTGTACAAAAGACTCGATGATGCGGGTCTTGTAGAGCATATTCCTACTGCTGCCGATTCAGCTCAGACTAAAAAAGACAGCCTATCTAACAGTATTGACAGCAACGAAATAAAGCTAAAAATTCCTCTTAATGAGACGAATATCTTAGTAAAAACTATCCAAATAGACTCTCTGATCAAAAAAAGTGGAGATACCAGTACCAGAACTAATATACAACTGACAATAAGTGTTGAAAATCCTGAAAAAGAGAATCCGCAGGCCTTACCCATTGCCGATTCTTCCGCAATTGTAATGCCATTCGACAGCCCTATGGAACGCATTCAAAAGCAGATTTTCAGCTATTTCAATCCTTCCACTTTTCTTCGCAGTACTTTTTCAACCTTTATCTCTATTGTTGGAAATTTATTTGTACTGATAACCTCTGTCCTATTCATTGCTTTTTTCTTTTTACAAGAGGAAGGCATGTTTGCTAAGGTTGTAAAGGCGCCATTTCCCGAAAAACAAGGCGATAAAATTGACCGGGCATTGTACATGATCAAAAAAATGCTCGTCAGGTATTTCGAAGGTATTTTAGCACAGATTTCCATACTTACACTTTTTCTTTGGTTGCTGCTAAGCGTTGTTGGAGTACCCAATGCCTTGTTAATTGCTTTTTTTGGTGCTGTGGTAAATGTGATTCCTTATATCGGACCATTTATAGGGATGGCTTTTGGGCTCATTGTCACCATCTGTTCTTCTTTAGATTTCGATTTTTATGTTCAGACAGTACCGCTCTTAGTCAAAGTAATTGTTATTTTCTTCAGCATGCAGGCGCTCGATAATCTCTTACTTCAACCATTTATATTTTCAAAAAGTGTAAAAGCTCATCCGGTTGAAATTTTTGTTGTAATTGTGGTGGGATCAAAAATGGCTGGAATGGTGGGAATGGTGGTTGCGATACCCTTCTACACTGCGCTGCGTGTAATTGCATCCATTTTTTTAAGCGAGTTTAAAATTGTTCAACAGCTAACTGCTCAGCTTAATATCAATGTGCATTGGGTCAAAGGTAGCCGAAATGTACTTACAACGCCCATTCAAAGATATGGCAATATCGACCGAATAGAAAGAAGCAGTAAATGGGATGCCCAACAATCTGGCAGACCGAAAACCAAAGCCTAGTTATGAATAATCTTCACATCAAAACGCCACTTTATCGGTCGTTCAGACATAGCAATAAAAAGAGAACAATTTATTACAAGATGGAAGCGCTGCAGCCTTCTGCATCTTTCAAATTGCGTGGTGTGGGATTACTTTGCAGCAGACTTGCCGAAAAAGGCACCCGTAAATTTAT
>CANETR010000406.1 GCA_947441325.1 Saprospiraceae bacterium | reverse complement strand
TCCGCGCCTTCGGGTTCTCTGATGCCTCGTTCCTCGCTAATAGCTGTAGGTGCAAAAACATGGTTATAAATATCTTCAGGTTCTGGATCCGGAGCTTTTAGCGCTTCTGCAAAATCTGCTGCAACGAGTTCTCGGGCCTCTTTTTCAATTTTTTCAATATCTTTTTTGCTAAAACCTTCATCCAGCATTTGTTTTACAAAAATTGGATAAGGATCGCGCGTTTTATGTTCTTCGATATCATCGCGATACCATTCCATACGGACTCCCGAGGTGTGGTGATTGAGCAGCGGCACTTTGGCATGCAGCAGGAAAGGACGACGCTCCTTGCGCATAATGTCCAAAATATCCTTTATCTCGAGATAGGCCTCCATAAAATTGTTGCCATTGATTTGTCTGGCTTCAATTCCGTGAAAACCCTGTATAAATTCAAAGGCATCCTGCGCTCGGGTTTCCTTGGCATTGGCCGAAATGTCCCAACCATTATCCTGAATAAAAAATAGAATTGGAAACTGTTTCAAAGCTGCCATCTGAAAAGCTTCAGAAACTTCACCCTCGGTAATGGATGCATCGCCCAGGGAGCAGACAGCAACAGGCTTTTGACCTTTTGCAAACTGCTTATCCATGCCCATAATCTCGCGGTACTGAATTCCCATAGCAACGCCTGCACATGGTATTGCCTGCATTCCAGTAGCCGATGACTGATGCGGGATTTTAGGTTTGTCATCGTCGCGAAGACTTGGATGCGCGTAGTAGGTTCTACCGCCCGAAAATGGGTCGTTTCTTTTAGCTAGTAACTGTAACATCAGGTCATAGGGACGCATACCGACAGACAGTAGCAGCGCATCATCTCTATAGTATGGTGAAACAAAATCCTGTGGATTTAATTGTATGCCGAGGGCAACCTGCAGTGCCTCGTGACCACGAGAGGTAGCATGCACATATTTCGATACCAGTTTGAAATTCTCTTCATAAAGTTCGGCCATTGATTTAGCCTGAACAGCCAGACTAAAGGCTTTCTGCATTACAGATTGTTCAATTTTTCTCTTGCTTTTGCTTGCCATTTTTCAAAACTGATTTTATGGACACTAAATTACGAACAACTGTTCGCTTTTTATAATTAATCTCAACTTTTTTGTTTGCCTTCACTAGAGGCTTTCAATATTTTCATCTAATGAGGCATTAAAATACCGCGCTCATTTGCTACTGTTTTTCTCAAAGGCTGAAGCCCTTTGGAAAAATTCTCTAATCTACTGCGGCATTAAAATACCGCACTCATTTGCTACTGTTTTTCTCAAAGGCTGAAGCCCTTTGGAAAAATTCGTAACATGGAACTTCTCTCTTCTGAATGACGAGATAAATCTTTCCCTCTTTCCTCTTTCCTCTTTCAATCTTTCAATCTTTCAATCTTAATACCCCCCATCAACATCTCGATAATATCTCTCTCCAACTCCTCTGCTTTAATTTTACCATCGGGTTTAAACCATTTGTGCAGCCAATGTACCGAGTTGAGCAAAGAGTATAGCATAACTTCGGCATTCAGATTTTTTAATCTACCTTCTTCAACCCCCAGCTTTATTATTTTTCTGAAACGGTTTTCATAATCTTTTCGCATTGAAATAAAATCGTTCAAATAGGGCTCGCTCAGGTGTCTCCATTCATCGTTGAATACCGTGACAGCCGTAGTTTCTTCTATTGCCGTTCGAATATGCAGTTTTAGCAGCGATTCAATTTTTTCAGCGGCATTGCAGTTCATTTTCTCTACCTTATTCATACCTTCGGTAAAGCGATGTGCATTGTCGAAACAGATCTTTACGAGGATTTCCTCCTTGGACCCGATATGACTGTAAAGGCTCGAGGCTTTCAATTGGACTCTTTCGGCCAAATCTCTTATAGAGGCTGCATTATAGCCTTTTTCCATAAAAAGCCTGGCTGCTTCCCTGTAAATTTCCTGCTTTTTGTTTTTCTTCTCGCTATCCTGCATCATTCAGAAGTTTTGACTAAGGTATAATATAATTTTGGAAATAAATAGTTGTAGTAAAAAAAGCTGCCCACAAGGTGAACAGCTTTAAAAACGGCGTCTAGTTTTGAATTTAAATTCTTTTCCGTTTGGAGTATTTTTTTGCTTGTTGAATTATCTTGTCGTTAGAATTTTTGTTTTTGTGAATTGTTGTTTAAAGGTTTAGAAATTAAAAAAAGCCCAAATAAATAGATTTTGTTTTGTCTAGCATCTCAAGTCTAAAAGTCTCAAGTCTAGAGATAAAAGCCCAAATAAATAGTTGTTTTCTTGCCGTTGATAATGTTTTAAAAGGTGAAAAAAAGCCCAAATAAATAGATTTTGTTTTGTCTAGCATCTCAAGTCTAAAAGTCTCAAGTCTAGAGATAAAAGCCCAAATAAATAGATTGTTTCTTGCCGGTTGTAGCGTTTAAAAGGTGAAAAAAAGCCCAAATAAATAGATTTTGTTTTGTCTAGCGTCTCAAGTCTAAAAGTTTCAAGTCTAGAGATAAAAGCCCAAATAAATAGTTGTTTTCTTGCCGTTGATAATGTATTAAAAGGTTAAAAAAAGCCCAAATAAATAGATTGTGTCTTGTCTATCGTCTTAAGTCTAAAAGTCTCAAGTCTCAAAAAGAAAAGCCCAAATAAATAGATTGTTTCTTGCCGGTTGTAGAGTTTAAAAGGTTAAAAAAAGCCCAAATAAATAGTTGTTTTTTGTCTAGCGTCTCAAGTCTAAAAGTCTCAAGTCTCAAGAGAAAAGCCCAAATAAATAGATTGTTTTTTGCCGTTATTGATGTTTTAAATGTTTAGTAATTAGTTGTCTTGATGCTTGATACAGATTTAGATTACTTCTCTACAAAACTTGTCAATCCTTTTCCGGCCTGATCTGCTGGAATCACAAAGCCTGCTTTATTGAAGTAAACCGGTAAATCGAGAATATACTTGTAGGGTTCGAAATAATCTGTATTCTTAATTTTCTTAGGTAGTTTGTAGCCATTTTCTTTCATTGATTCAAGAAATTCAGTGACGAGTTTTTCTTTCAGGCCTGGATCTTGTAAAATGTAGTTTAGGTTTACATCGAAATAAAGAGAGAGAATCATATCGAAGCTATTTTCCTCTCCATCGGCATCGACCCCATGTAGGTCACGAAGTGAACTGGCGAATACAACGGTACTTTTTTTATCCTCTTTAACTGTTATGTTAGATTTTGGCGCCTGAGCAATTGCAAGATTTGCTGTTAACATTATTGCTGCAAAGGCTAATTTTGTC
>CANETR010000405.1 GCA_947441325.1 Saprospiraceae bacterium | reverse complement strand
CCTGCTTTTCTTGATGATCGATATTTAAGAATCGATAATAAGCCAATCTTTGTAGTTTATAACCCTACGGGATTGCCAAATTCAAAAGAGTTTATTGATTTGTGGAATGAATTAGCTATAAAAAATGGGCTGGAAGGAATTTATTTTGTTGCCTATCAGCACTTTGATTTTCCCTATAAAGAAAAAGGATTTCAAGCACTAACACCTCCATCTCCTAGTCATAATTTTATGAGAGTTAAGTATAATTTTTTTGAAAAAGCAGTCAAAAAACTTACAGGTTATAAATGGTTACAATTCAAATACAATTCATTCAAATTAAAAAATATTTATACACATAAGCAACTAGTTGAAACATCAAATTATGATGATGTTTCTAAAGAAATTAAGTTTTTCCCTAGCTGTTCTCCGAATTGGGATCATACTCCCAGAAGTGGTAATAAAGGTCAAGTCATTGTTGAGTCCAATCCAGAATTGTTTTATCAAAATCTAAATAATTGTTATAATAGAATAAAAGATTATAAAAACGAAGAAAAAATAATCTTTATAAAAGCATGGAATGAATGGGCAGAAGGAAATTACTTGGAACCCGATTTAAAAAATGGAACTAAAAATTTGGAAAAAATAAAAAAATTTCAAGAGGAAAGTAACTAATATGCGACAAGGCCATAATCCACATAAAGACTTAATCATTGAAGAAGCATTTTACAATCATCAGGTTGTACTACCGGTTTATATCCCAAATCAAGAAGGCTATTTTAAAGATAGTTTTAAGATTTTGAAATTGTGTATAGAATCAGTCCTTAAAACAGTTCACAATAAAACTTTTATTACCATTGTCAATAATGGAAGTTGTAAAGAAGTCAGATATTATTTAGATGAATTGTTTGCCTGTAAAAAAATACATGAGGTTATTCATACTGATAATATTGGAAAATTAAATGCAATTCTAAAAGGATTGTCTGGCAATAATATAGAATTAGTTACTATAGCAGATTCTGACGTGATGTTTTTAGAAAACTGGCAAAGCGAAACCGTCAATGTTTTTAATAGTTTTCCAAAGGCTGGCGTTGTTGGAATAGTGCCACAGTTTAGAACTTTTGGGAGTTTCTGCGGAAATATCATAGTTGAAAATCTTTTTTCAAAAAAATTAAAGTTTTCAGCTGTTAAAGATGTTGAGGCATTGAAGAAATTCTATCTCAGCATTGGTTGGCAAGAAGATTACAACAAAGATTATTTAAAATTAACCCTAATCATTGAAAATAATTCTCAAACAGCTGTTGTGGGTTCGGGTCATTTTGTTGCCACTTATAAAAAGGAAATTTTCAAAGAAATTATCACTTATTTAGGATATAAAATGGGTGGTATATCTGAAATGTATTTAGACGAAGCATGCCTGAAATTTGGCTTGTGGCGATTAACAACCGTAGATAATTATGCATATCACATGGGAAATGTTTATGAAAAATGGATGGATGATACGCTGGATTCTTTTGAAAATAAGGATGTAACTATTCCAAATTTGACGAATAAGATAATCGTAAAACGGGAAAGCAAAATAGGATATTATTTGAAAAATATCTTATTTACAAGATTCTTTAAAAAGAGAAAATACAAAAGAGTTTTCTATAGATTTAAAGGAATGCCAAAGGAAATGATTAAAACATATTAATGATAGATTTTAAAATAAGTATATTAATTTCTACCAAAAACCGCTGCGATGATTTATTGCTCACACTGCAAAACATAAAGCATTTATTCAGTGAAAGTGTTAGCTGTGTCGTTTTCGATGATGGCTCTACGGATGCTACTTTTGATAAAGTAAAATCAAATTTTCCCGAAGTTGTGTTGTTAAAAAATCAAACTTCAAAAGGATACATTTATTGTAGAAATAGTATGCTCAATAATTCAGATGCAGATTTTGCCATATCACTAGATGATGATGCACATTTTTTAACCAAAAATCCGATTGAAATAATTACCAATCATTTTGCGAACAACCCTAATTGCGGATTGATTGCAGCTCGAATATATTGGAATAAGACAGCTCCTGAAAACAATACTAATGATGAAATCCCGAAAAACGTAAAAAGCTATGTTGGTTGTGGTCATGTTTGGCGATTGAAAGCCTGGCACACTATTCCAAATTATCCTGAATGGTTTCAATTTTATGGAGAAGAAAACTTTGCGTCATTCCAGTTGTTCAAAACCAAATGGGAGGTTCATTATGTTCCTGAACTTTTAGTGCAACATAGAGTCAACCTCAAAGAAAGAACAAAATCAAATAAAGACTTTGCTTTTCGTTACAGAAGAAGTATAAGAGCAGATTGGTATACTTATTTTTTGTTTTATCCGTTAAGTAAAATCCCAAGAAAACTAGCTTATTCTATTTGGATGCAATGCAAAACGAAAATTTTCAAAGGTGATTTTAAAGTAATAAATCCATTGTTGTTAGCTATTTTTGATCTGATTAGATCCTTTCCAAAATTGATTAAACATAGAAATGCACTAACAACAGAGGAATACCAAGCTTATGGTAAATTAAACGATGCAAAAATATATTGGAAACCATAAAAACGGTTATTTTTACAATCACTAATTTTACCAATGAAGAATATTGCTATAATTCCGGCTCGTGGTGGTTCCAAAAGACTACCCAACAAAAACAGTTTACTTCTCGATGGCATTCCACTGATTGCCCATAGTATTATCTATGCTCTAAATAATAAAACAATTATCGACGCTGTTTTTGTTTCTACTGATGATGAAAAAATTAAAGAAATTGCACTCAAATATGGAGTCCAAGTAATTGAAAGGCCAACAGAACTATCAGGTGATTTGGAACCTACGGTAAGTGCTTTGAAGCATTCTTTAGAATCCATTAATGACGCATCAATAGAAAATGTAATTTTGTTACAGCCTACAAATCCTTTGCGACCCGAAAACTTATTGCAAGAAGCTTATCAGGTTTATAATGAAAACTGCTATGATAGTTTATTCACAGTTACGAGAAATAATCAAAAATTTGGTAAAATAAAAAACAATAAGTTTGTTCCTTTTAATTACGAAATTGGTCAACGAAGCCAGGATTTAGAACCTATTTATTTTGAAAATGGATTGTTGTACATAACCAATTCAAAATCAATAAAAAAAAGCAAAATTATAACGGAAAACGCTTTTCCATTCGTCACAAATCATATTTTTGCTCAAGTTGATATTGATACAAAAGAAGACTTTGAATATGCAGAATATTTATGTCATAATTCATAATTTTAAATAT